>NZ_JAUBRO010000047.1:0-52842 GCF_036701945.1 Microcoleus sp. MON1_C1
AATCAGTTGACGTGCCATAACTTATCACCTCTAAACAGTATCTTTATTCTATGCAACTTCATGTAAAATTGGTATCAATGTTTATTTAGTAGACTTCGGTTTTGCACGAATTGGAGGCGGAAATATCGCGGCTAGCAGCGTTGTCAAAGGCACGATGGGATTCATGCCGCCGGAGCAAATGTTCAACCGAAAATTAACAAAAGCATCCGACCTTTACGGCTTGGGGATCACGCTGATTTGCTTGTTAACTGGTACGAAATCTGCGGATATCGGTAATTTAGTTGATGCCAATTATGGCATTCATTTCCGGCATTTAGTACCGCCGTTGCAGCAGGGTTGGATGAATTGGCTGGAAACGATGGTAGCGCCGAGGATTCAAGATAGATACAAGTCGGCTGTTGATGCTTTGACGGCTTTGAGGTCTCTTGATGTCAGCCGTTTACCTAAAGTGAGAATTGAGCGCGATCGCCTTCAATTCACCGCCACAGAATTTGGAGAAAAAGTAACACAAACCGTTACCGTAAGCAATCCAATTCCCGATACAATTTTAGCAGGTAGATGGGAAGTCGCACCGCATCCAAATGACCCGCCTCATACTCCTTACGACCACCCTTGGATTTTCTTTGAAACCTATAAATTTGAAGGCAATGAGTTTGAGTGTAAAATTACCGTAGATACGAGCAAATTGCTAGCGCGTCAAACTTATCAGCGCCAGATTATACTCCACGCGAATTCCGAGCCAGATTCCCATACAATTGCTATTCAAGTTAAAACTGCTCGTCTTCCCGAACCTAAAGAAACGCTATATTTATTTGGAGAAACACGGATTTTTATGTTTTTCTTTATCTTAGTCGGTTGGGTGCTGAGTGGCGAAATACAGCGACTAATTTTTTTGATTTCTGTAGCCGTGCTAGTCACTGGCTTTGCAGCAGCAGAAAAGACACTCAACGCAGAAGTGAATGGAACTGAAGTAAATTGGTTTGCGTCGGTCTTTGGATCAACTTTGGGAATTACAGCCATCGTTCTTGCAGCAATTACTTTTGAATCAATTTTTGGTAGTGGTTTTGGTAATACTACGGGTAAAGCAATCGCTTTGCTAGTTTGTTTTGTGGTGTCAGCTTTACTTGGTGCTTCAGTTACGAATAATAGAAACTTGACAATCGCGGCATTTGCAGTTCCTGGACTTGTGACTATGTTCTCTTCTTTGTTTTTCCTGATAGTGGGAGATATATCGGAATTACCTTTGTGGATTGCTATGGGAATGCTCTATCTTATTTTGGTTAGTTCTGGTTGTTGGCTGGTAGTTTATAAATTAGCTAAAGCTATGATTTACGCTCAGCTTAAAAGAGGTTTTTTTAAGCACGATGCTGTGGCTATCGCATTTCTTGCTGCTGGCTTTTGGATTAGTTTAGGAGCCGGACTTCAACAGTCTTTAAAGTGGGAAAATGAGATAGGATCGGTTGAGACTATGAAAATTTTAGCTGTAGCAGGAAGTGCGATCGCCCCTCTCATCGTCACTGCTATTCCATTACTTAATCTGATTGTTTTTAAAAGAAACAGAATCATTGCCGAATATCGCAAATCCGAGCCAAATTTGATTAAACCATAACCAACCGTACTTTTATAGTAGCAAATTATCTGATGAACGCATACCCCGATTTTTCCAACTACGGCTATCAAATAACTCGCGAACTCGGACACAATCGCGCTGGGGGGAGAGTTACCTATCTCGCTACCGAAATTAATACCCAACGTTCCGTCGCCGTCAAACAATTTCAATTTGCCCAAACAGGAGCTAATTGGACTCAATATCAAGCGTGCGAACAAGAAACTCAGATTTTGCGAGAACTGGATCATCCCAACATTCCCCGCTATTTAGATTCCTTCCAAACTGCATCGGGTTTTTGCATGGTACAGGAATACAAAAATGCCGATTCTCTCGCTATTTGGCGCCAGCTAACACCGCCGCGAACCAAGCAAATTGCTATCTCTGTTTTAGAAATCCTGAAATACTTGCAAAACCGCGTTCCGCCAGTAATTCACAGAGATTTAAAACCGGAAAATATCTTGGTGGACGATCGCCTGAATGTCAGCCTTGTCGATTTTGGATTTGCTAGAATCGGCGGGGGAGAAGTGGCCGCCAGCAGCGTTGTTAAAGGTACTTTGGGCTTTATGCCGCCAGAACAAATGTTCAACCGCCAGCTAACAGTTGCATCGGATTTATACAGTCTCGGCGCGACGCTAATTTGCTTGCTAATCGGCATCAATTCTACTGAAATTGGCAGCTTGATGGACGATACGGGGCGGATTAATTTTAAACACTGCTTACCGCAACTAACTCCCGAATTTCTTGACTGGCTGCAAAAGATGGTGGAACCTAATTTCAAACACCGCTATCCTTCCGCCGATGCAGCACTTAATGCGTTGATTCCCTTAGAAGTAGTTCAGCAGCGCCACAACTTAAAACCGGTACTGATATCAGTCGGAGTATTAACAGCAATTTCTGCTATTTTTATTCCGCTTTTTGGGAAATCTCCCGAACCTCAAACATCAGTAGATCTCAAACGAGTAATCAACTCAGCAAATTTGAACCCTAAGACTCAAGTAATGTTAACTGACGAATTAGAATCAACGAAACTTAGGGATGTTTGGTCTTTGAAACAAAACAAAAAAGTCTATTTTGCTGTGAGTGCTACTAACTTGGCAGAAGGAGAATATAGAAGTTATTGTAAGGTAGTCAATCCTCAAGGAACATTGGCAGCCCAGAGTCAATCTTATTTAAAAACGACGGGCGATCGATTAAATACTTGGTGTTGGTACAAGTTTCAAAAAGGTGACAAGCCTGGAAATTGGCAGTTTCAATTTTACTTAGACGGTCAAAAAGTGACGCAAAATAGTTTCAAGGTTTTACCTTAACTTAGTTGTTCCGGGCTGGCAGTGAATTTCTTTGCCGTCAAAAGTTGGCGGACTCCAAGTTTCTGCATAAGTTGCGTTCACCCCATTGCTCTCGCAAATGGCAGCAATCGTTGTTATCATATCGCTACCCTTTTCTTTGTAAGAAAATACTGCGCCCGTGTAGGATTTCCCGATACTCATATCATTAGGTTTGGCGATCGCGCTCGCGCTTTCAAATTGTGCCGGCTCGCGCTGATTCTGCAAGGTTTGAACTGGCCCCATTGACGATCCGATCGTGTAATTATGGTTATCTGCCTGTTCTTTAATTCCCAGACCCAATTTTGCAATGGAATCGCTAAATTGACCGTATTCTGCATAGTAAGCTTGCTGCCCTCGATTGATGCTAGCAATATATTGTTTTGCTTCCGAGAATTCCGTACCGCTGAAGATGGAGAGTGTACCGAGTCTAAAATCGTAAAATGACGCCATGATGCCAGCCACAACCGCGCTGTAAATTGCAATCCTCGGCAGCAAACTGGATACTGGCCATCTCGATTTTTTACTGGCTTTAGCTACATTGACTGACATTTTTTCAACTGTCATAAAGTAAATTTGCCAAGCTTGTAGGGTGCGCTGCACACACCCTACAAACTATAAATTATGCAGTTTCGTGCTGTTTGCGCCAAGCGGGATGCCACAGCAATTCGGCAGTCGATCGCTTCTCGACCATTTCAGGAGTAATCATACAGTGAGCCACATCCTTACGAGAAGGCAATTCGTACATCACATCGAGCATTAACTCCTCTAAAATGCTGCGGAGAGCTCTCGCGCCAGTTTTGCGACGATAGGCTTCCTGGGCGATCGCCCGTAGCGCTTCCGGCTGGAATTCCAACTCCACGCTGTCCATCTTCAACAGCTTTTGATACTGCTTCACCAGCGCATTCCGGGGCTCAGTCAATATCTGCATCAAAGCTGCTTCATCCAGCGGCGAAATCACCGTTACCACCGGAATCCGCCCGACAAACTCAGGAATCAAACCAAACTTGACTAAATCGTCCGGCTGTACCTGCTGCAAAATATCAGCCGCCCGCTTGTCTTTCGCCGGCAAAGTCGAGTTGCTGTCACTTTCCGTTGGCTGAATAAAGCCCAAGGATTTTTTACCCAAACGCTGTTCAACTATTTTTTCCAAACCGACAAAAGCACCGCCACAAACAAATAGAATTTTGCTAGTGTCAACTTGAATAAAATCTTGGTAAGGATGTTTGCGGCCGCCTTGCGGGGGCACGTTAACCACTGTTCCTTCCAACATTTTTAGCAGCGCTTGCTGCACTCCTTCTCCTGATACATCCCTAGTGATCGAAGTGTTTTCGCTTTTGCGAGCAATCTTGTCAATTTCATCAATATAAATAATGCCACGCTGCGCCGCTTCAACATCAAAATCCGACATTTGCAACAGCCGCAGCAAGATATTTTCTACATCGTCGCCGACATATCCAGCTTCTGTCAGAGTCGTCGCATCGGCTACCGCAAACGGCACTTCGAGCATTTGCGCCAAACTTTGCGCTAACAAAGTTTTGCCACAACCTGTGGGGCCCACTAGGAGGATGTTGGATTTTTGCAGTTCTACATCGCTGTCAGGGGAAGACTTGTCGCTATCTTTAGCTTGGTCAACGCTCAAGCGCTTGTAGTGGTTGTAAACTGCTACAGAAAGGACTTTTTTTGCTGAATGCTGGCCGATGACGTGGTTGTCTAAATGCTGCTTAATCTCTGTTGGTTTCGGAATTTGAGCTAAAACGATTTTCGATTTGTTCGATCGACCCGGGCGCCGCGTTCCTTGTCCCTGAGACTCTCGCACCTCTGATTGGGGAATCTGTTGACCAATTGTTTTACTGGAGTCAAAGAACTCCTCCTCTAAAATTTCATTGCACAGTTCCACGCATTCATCGCAAATGTAGACGCCGGGCCCAGCGATTAACTTGCGGACGTACTCTTGCGACTTGCCGCAAAACGAGCATCTGAGATGGGAGTCATATTTTGACATATTTGCCTCTTACTTTACGGTTGCGGTTGCTTGTTTCGACTGGGGAAGTTGCCGCGGGAGCGACCTTAGCTTTGCCCTAGAAGGGTTTCCCGAGCGGACACCCAAGCCAGTCAAGCTTCGCGATCTCTATTTCTAAGTTAACACTTTTGAGGCTTCAGTCATTAGTCATGAGTCATTCGAGCAAATTTGAATTTTTATTTTTCACTTGAAAGTAAAGCGGCCCGGGCTTACCATTTTTTGTATTCCAAAAATTTTCCCGACATAATTATTTTCACTCGATCGCCTTTTGGGTCTGCTTCTTTCTCGACATCCATAGTAAAGTCGATCGCGCTCATAATCCCGTCACCAAATTTTTCCTGTATCACTGCTTTGAGCGGCATCCCGTAAACCTGAATTATTTCATAGAATCGATAAAGCAGAGGGTCAACTGGAACCGAGGCATCCAAAGAACCTTTTAACGGAGGTTCACACAGAACCGCAGCCGTCTTGCTATCTAGTCCCAAAGCCGAGACAATTTTCTCGGCTTCCTCTTCTGATGCGGTAGCTTGACGGTAAATAACCGCAGCAATCCAAACTTCGTCGCGCCCCAAAACTTTTTCCAAATCTGCAAAACTAATTCCCTTAGCTTTTTTAGCCGCCAAAAGCTTTTCTGTAATTCCTGAAATTGCCATTAAATATTCTCCCTTTCACTTCAGTGTCAGATGTGCAATATTTCTCACATTTTGGTGATTTTGTCAATACTAATTTGAGAATAAAAATCGAATTGATAGCTCGGAACTTCAGCAAAAGTTGGTCTCGTTAACCCCCACAACTCATACAATTTGAGATTTGAGATTTGAGATGTTAGATTGGCAATGACTGATGACTACTAGGGTTGAGAGCTAGTCAACAGTTGCATTCTTTTTGCCAACTGGTACCACAACTGATACAACTGAGAAATCCTAAAATAACTCATAACAGCCCTGCGACAATGGTACAGTTGGCAGTATATGTAATAAAAGTTACACACGCAAAGGCCTTCGGCATTCGGCAAACGGCTGAATTTTGATCGTGCTAGCCTGAAGCTCAATCCTCGCTCACGCAGGCAAAGCCCCTTTACACTCAAAACCGGCAACTGACAAAAGTATGGAGATTCAGACCAAAGATTACACGATCCAGTACGATCGCGCTACGCAAACAGTCACCTGTAGCGGCTCGTTCCGACTCAGCCAGGTGGAAGAATACGCACCGATCGTCGATCTGCTCAACGAAGTGGCTGACTCCTGCCCAAACACGGTGACTCTAGACTTGCGAAAGCTAGAATTTTTAAATAGTTCTGGAATGAATATTGTCTCAAAATTTGTGATCAAAGTGCGCCAGCAAAAAAATATTCAAATCGCCATCAAAGGTTCTAAACAGATCCCCTGGCAGATAAAATCCCTGAAAAACTTGCAGAGGCTGATGCCTTCCTTGCACCTAGAATTGGAAGAGTAGCGAAAAAGGTAAAGATGAATCCCCGGCTAAGTCCGGGAACCAGGATGAGGGTGGCTGAAGTTAATCGGAATAAGTCATAGTTAAACTAGCACAAAACCGTAAAAAACTTCAGAACAGACTAAAAATTACCAATTTTCAATTGCTATGCAGGAAGAACCATCGACAGAACAGCTACTTTTCGACGTTCAGCGGCTGAGTGCGGAACTTGAAAACTTGAAGCGCGAAAAGGTTGACCTAGAACTTTTGCTGGAGACTACCACCGAACATTCAGATACGATGGAAGCTCACTTGCTGAGCAAAGCTGAGTTGGCGCTGCGTTCAAGCGAAGAGCAGTTTCGGGCGATCGCCTCGGCAACTCCCGTGCCGATATTAGTTTCTCGCCTCTGTGACGGCTTAATTATGTATGCGAACGCTCAATTGGCTTCTCTCCTGAACATACCCCTAGAAAAATTGATCGGCTGCAGCACTCCAGACTTTTACTTCAACCCCGCCGATCGCCCAAAGGTACTTGAGGCACTTGCTAAAAACGGATACCTCCAAAACTACGAACTCCACTGCAAAAAATCAGACGGCACCGCTTTCTGGGCGATGATCTCGGTTCAGTCGCTGGTGTTTAACGGGCAGCAGACGGCATTGTGCGCCTTGTACGACCTCACCCAGCGCAAGGAAGCAGAACAAACCCTCCAAGAGAGCGAAAAGCGGCTCCGCCGCCAGAGTTTGGCTTTGTTGCAGCTAGGTCGGCAGAGGACTCTCAATAGCGGTGCGCTGAATGTGGGAATTCGCGAAATTACCGAGGCTGCAGCCCGGACTTTGGATGTGGAAAAAGTCAGCGTCTGGCTTTACAACCAGGGAAGATTTGGAACTCGCTACCCGAGCGATCCCCAGCTAAATTTTACCGAGAGAGTGCTCGCCCACAGCCAAACAGGGCCACTCGATAAAGAGGCCGCTGCCCCAGAGCAAGACGAGGGGGTTAATCATTCTAAGTTTAAAACCCCCAACCTCAAATTAGTTTGTCTCGACTTGTACGATCGCACCCAAGAGAATCATTTGAGCCGGGAGTCCATATCGGCAAGCGATTTAAATTTATCAAGTTTAGATGTTGAAGGCGACGCACCGGGCGAAAATTTGCGATCGGACAATGCTTTAGAACCTACGACAAAGACTCAAAAATCTCTACAAACAGATTTGTCCCACTCATCTTCGGTAGCCGAACATTCCGCTGTGCTGCCAAATGCCAGCAAGCCCAATTCATCCATATTAAATGTAGCAATTAGGCTCGGCGGGCAGATCGTGGGCATCCTCTCTCTCGAACATATCGGCGCGCCCCGCCAGTGGGCTCTGGAGGAGCGCACCTTTGCTGATTCTTTGGCAAATTTGGTAGCGCTGGCGATCGAAGGATTTGAGCGCCAGCGGGCTCAGGAAGCACTCTCCAAAGCCAAAGCGCAGCTAGAAATGACCGTCGATCAGCGCACCGCTCAACTCACCGCCGCCAATAAACTGCTCCGCATCGAAATTGCCGAGCGCAAAAGAGCCGAAATAGCCTTGCAAGAAGCCTTACACAAAGCTGAAGCAGCTTCGAGAGCTAAAAGCACTTTTTTAGCCAATATGAGCCACGAGCTGCGGACACCGCTAAACGCGATTATCGGTTACAGCGAAATGCTACAAGAAGAAGCACGGGAATCGGGACTCGAAGACATCATTCCCGATACCCAAAAAATTTATAACGCCGGCAAACATTTGCTGACTTTAATTAACGATATTCTAGACCTTTCTAAGATAGAAGCCGGTCGGATGGAGCTTTATTTAGAAAAATTTGACCTCAGTAATTTAATAGAAGAAGTCGTTGCAACTTTGCACCCTTTGGTCGAAAAAAATCACAATCAATTGCAAGTTTCTTGCTCTGAAAATTTGGGAGTGATGTATGCAGATTTGACTAAAGTCCAGCAAATTCTGTTTAATTTGCTATCCAATGCCCTGAAGTTTACCGAAGGTGGAACGGTGCTGTTGAGCGCGACTCGCGAACCAGCAGGCGGGAGCGATTGGGTTTATTTGCAGGTATCTGATACGGGGATTGGAATGTCGGTCGAACAGCAGCAGGGTTTGTTTGAACCTTTTATTCAAGGGGACGCTTCGACTACTCGCAAGTACGGCGGCACCGGTTTAGGATTGGCCATTAGCCGCTTGTTTTGTCAGATGATGGGCGGCGATATCACGGTTCAGAGTCAGTTGGATGTTGGCTCTACTTTTACTGTTCAGTTAAAGGCAGAAGTTGATATTAGTTAAAAGCAAGTTGGGCAACTAGAAATGTAGGGGATTTAAGGGATTTAACGGGTGGGGTTTTGCCAGGAATTTTGTACCGGATTTAACGGATTTAACGGATGGCAAAAGAGGGAATAATTCCCCAATTACCCATTCCCCCCTTACCAATTAGCCATTACCAATTACCCATTCGCTTTTTAATTGTGACACCGATCGCGATCGACCTCTGTTGTCGATCACACAGTAGCATTTTTTTTCAGCCTAGAATACGTATATTATCCCAAAATTGTCCTGCAGGCACGATCGGGCGCCTCGCTGCATTTACAAATCCCACCTCAACCTAATTAAGGGGGTGGGGGGTTGCTTCCAGAAGGGCAATTTGGTAAAAGTAATGCTATGGTCGCGAAGCAGTAGAAGGCAAAAGTTAACAGGAAATCAGGAAGTTTCAAAAGTCTCTGGACGCAGAAACACAATTCTGCTTTTTACCTTCATACTGCTTCTACAGGCGAGATAGCACTGCTGCTGAAAGCAATGCACAATTTCTCAGAATCAAAGGAGTGCATCTACATGATTAAACCTTGCAGTCAACCGCTACAAATAAATCCTTTTACTTGTTATCGCGATCCGGCTACAGGCAGGTGGACTACTGTAGTTACAAGTGTTCCAAACACTTGCGAAACAGACTCTAGTTTAAAAGCAGAAGCCGAAGGCGAAAACGAAGGTAAAGCAGAAACGATCCTTTCTGCTCCGCCTGCTGTCTCGGTGTCGAAAAAAGTCCTTTCTTTCTCCGTGCCTCAGTTTAAACACCGTGCCAAAAAATCTGCTGTTAGTGTCAGCAGGTAGCTATCGCAGGGGTCTAATCTAGTTTCCACGGTTAGTCCCCGGCGCTCGTCAAACCAAACAAAACAAACTTATCCATAGCCTAAACAGCCAAAAAGCGATATACTGGCAGCAAACTTTCTCCTTCAATATCCGTGAAGTATTTGCTCGATCGCTGCCTCCGCTTTGTATGGACAGAGCGACCAATTCGCCAGCGGGGAACAGTCATCATTGCTATTCCCATGATTCTTCTGTTTGCTTCGCTGCTAGCAATTGCACGCCTCCGGGAGATTACTCTAGAGATAAGAGAGCGAGCAGATACTAATAGGGAAATACTTCAGGAAACTAACCGCTTGTTAACCCTCGTGGTGGATGCGGAAACGGGCATTCGAGGTTACGGGTTGACGAAGCGCCCCGAATTTCTCTCACCCTACTCAGAAGCCAAGAAGAGTTTGCCTCCGCTACTGGCTGAACTCAAGGTTATGCTTCAAGAAAACAAACTGCAAGCTCAGCGATTTGAAGGTATAAAAAAAAGTACCGAAGAGCATATAAATTTCTTGCAAAACACTTTGAATAAGCTCGACAGTTCGGCAACAAGCGTGCAGTCGCCGGAAATAATTGAGGTGTTCACTCAAGGCAAATTGAGGAGGGATAACCTGCGCGCAAAAATTAATACCTTTTATGAGGCCGGCGAAGCCTACCAGAAAGATCTAGATCAGCAAAGACGAGGTTTGATAGATTTCACTAATTTTGTGCAAGTTGCGGGTTTGCTTTCCGGCTGTTTGGGTGCAGGGGCTTCCTGGTATTTATTTGATAGTTTAGAGAAGGAATTGAGGAAGCGCGAAGCTGGCTTGGAAGAAAGTAAAACTCGCATTCAAGCTGTAGTAGACAATGCGGCTGACGGTATTATTACTTTGGACGCACAGGGAAATATTGAGTCTTTTAATAGGGCAGCAGAAAAGATTTTTGGCGAGAAAGCCGATCGAATAATTGGCTCGAACCTGCGGCGGCTGATAGCTCAACCGCAGCCGTACAGCAGCGTGGGAGATTATTCAATCGAATATTTTGTGTTACATCCCGATACTACGCTGAAGGCTTACCAGCAAGAAACAGTTGGACTTCGCCACGACGGGACTAAGTTTCCCATGGAATTGGCTGTCAGCGAAATGCGTCTGGCCGATCAACACTTGTTTATTGCAATTTGCCGCGATGCCAGAGGACGGAAACAAGCCGAGGAAACTCTGCGAAAGCAAGCGCAAATGCTGGATTTGGCAAACGATACCATCGCGGTACTAGACTTGAACGGGGCAATTTCTTATTGGAATTCGGGGGCAAAGTGGCTCTACGGCTGGCGGAAATCACAAGCCATAGGAAAAAATATTCACCAGCTTTTACAAACAGAATGGACTCAACCTTTTGAGGTAATTCAAAAAGTCTTTTTCGAGCGGGGTTCTTGGCAAGGGGAACTGGTGCGTACCAAGGCAGACGGCACAAAAATAGCGGTGGCAAGCCGATGGACTTTGCAGCATGACGATCAAAATCAACCCGTGGCTATTTTGGAAATCAGCAACGATATTAGCGATCGCAAACGCTCAGAAATTGCTTTGGCCCAAAGCGCGCAGCGGTTTCGCGCCACTTTTGAGCAGGCGGCAGTCGGCATGGTTCAAACCAGTGTGGAAGGCAAATTTCTGTTAGTCAATCAAAAACTTTGCGAAATTTTGGGCTACAGCCGCCAAGAATTGGGAGAGAAAAGATTTCAGGACATTACTTGGCCCGGAGATTTGGCAAGCGAACTGGAACTTTTGCGCCAATTGTTAGCAGGAGAAATTGAAAATTTCTCTCTGGAAAAGCGCTACATCTGCAAAGATGGAGACTTGGTGTGGGCAAACTTAACGGTTTCGCTGCTGCGAGAACAAGATGGCAGTCAGTTTCTGATGGGTGTGGTAGAAGATATTAGGGAGCGCAAAAAAGTAGAGGAATCGCTGCGGTTGCGCGCTCAAGAATTGAGGTTGACAGCCCAAAATCTGGCTCAAACCACGAATGTTTTAAGAAAGCGGAATCAAGAATTAGACCAGTTTGCTTATGTAGTTTCTCACGATTTGAAAGCGCCGCTCAGGGCGATCGCAAATCTCAGCAGTTGGATAGAAGAAGACCTCAGCGAGTCGATGACAGAGGATACTCTGCACCAAATGAACCTGCTGCGCGGCAGAGTTCACCGGATGGAAGGTTTAATTGAGGGACTGCTGCAATATTCCCGCGTCGGACGGATTCAAGTGCCTTCAGAAATGGTAAAAGTTGAGAATTTATTAGAAGAAATTATTGATTCGTTGGCGCCGCCGTCTGAATTTGAGGTGAAAGTTGAACCGGGAATGCCAAATTTTGTCACCGAAAAATTGCCGCTACAGCAGGTTTTTTCTAATTTAATTAGCAACGCAATTAAGCACAACCGAGCTGAATCGGGTTATGTAAAAATATCGGTTAAAGAGTTAGATAATTTTTACGAGTTTTCTGTAGAGGATGACGGGCCGGGGATTGCTCCTCAATATCACGATAAAGTTTTTGTGATTTTTCAGACCTTGGAAGCTCGCGATAAAGTAGAAAATACTGGGATTGGTTTGTCGCTGGTGAAAAAAATTGTCGAAGGTCAAGGGGGCAGTATTTCCCTCGAATCTGCCGAAGGTGAGGGAGCAACTTTTCGGTTTACTTGGCCGAAGCAACCTATTAGCCAAGAGGGAACATAAAACAACTTTAAAGGTAGGATGTTTGCGGATCGCCGCGCTCCACAGAGTAAATGTAGGGTGCACCCGGACTGCAAAGAACCAGATAGCGACTGTTTAAACTGCATCACAACGGATTTCGATGATAAATCCATCAGGATCGTAAAAGTAAATGCCGCGTCCTGTAGCGCGAGTGACGGGGCCGCTGTCGATCGCAATTTGATTTGACTTTAGCACTTCCAGAGCGCGATCGAACAAATCCGGCTCTATATCGAAGGCTAAGTGGTTGGCGCGGGTAAAAGCTTTCTCCGGGTCTGGGTTTGGCGGTTCTAAGTCGGGCTGCCAAAATAAGTCAATAACAGTGCCGTCAGGCGTAACGAAATTCGCGACTTGACCAGCGGCTACCATTTCTGTTAAAGTTGCGGGAATTTCTGCACCTGTTAGTTCGTGCAGGCCGAGAATTGTACCGTAGAAGTGACGGGAAGCTTTCATGTCGCGCACGTTTAAAGCGATATGGTGAACGCGGCGCAAATTCCCCGGCGCGAGAGCAATTTTGACGTTGTTTTCGGTAGTTTGCATGATTTTCAATTGCGAATGTTCAAATTGAATCTAGTTTGATTTATTCAGATCCTCTGCTGTAAAATAAGCATTTTAAGTGGGTAGTGAGGGCTGGAACCCTCCGATTTCTAGGAGGACTTCAGTCCTCGCTACAAAGACTTTTATTCAGGTCGTGCGATCGCACATCATATCGATTAGTATTATTTTTCTTTAGGAAACGATCGCACGCCTACAAATAGCATTGCCAGACCACCTGCCAGAATTGCGAAGGCAAGTAAACCTACCACTAAATCTAATCCCGATGTATTTTCCATTAAATTAAACCGTTCTCCAATTAAATACAATCATCGGTATTTGTTCATGGTTGAGTGCTTGCACACAATGGGGAAGATCGCCAGAAAAAAATTAGCTCTTAACTTCTTAGAAAAAAAGCCTATTAATTTCTTCCGTCTTCCCTAAACATCCATCCCTTAAATCCGTTAAATTCGGTACACTGCTTATTTGCCGAACTGCTTATTTTGCCAATTCTCGATCGATAGCAGCGATCAGTTCGGGCGAATCGGGGCCAACACTGCTGCGGAATCTAGCAACCACTTCACCCTGTTTGCTAACTAAGAATTTCTCAAAATTCCAGGAAACCTCACCCTTGGGATCGACTGCATTCGTAAGCTTAGCGTACAGCGGGTGCTGCTGAGTGCCTTTAGCGCGTACTTTGTCAAATAATTCAAAGGTGACGCCGTATTTTGTAGTACAAAAATTGACGATTTCTGGATTACTTCCGGGTTCTTGACCTCCGAAGTCGTTACAGGGAAATCCTAAAACACGGAGTCCAGCCGCGCTGTACTTCTGGCTCAATTCTTCGAGCCCTTTGTATTGAGGTGTATAACCACATTTGGAAGCTACATTAACTATCAAGAGTACCTGGCCAGCGTACTCTCCTAGCTGCTTGTCTTCGCCTGCGATCGTTTTTACTTTAATGTCGGAGATTGTGCTGGGCATTTTCAAATACTTTTAAATTTGACCACCACAATTTTACCGCAATTGGCTACCATTTTGTCTAGAGGTCGATTGCTAAAAATTTCAATATCCCGGTCGGGGCGGGTTGACCGAGCTCGCGCTTATATTATAGATATGGGTGAACCCGCCCCTACCAAAATTACGGTTAATTTACCGAACACGATCTTAGTAGAAGGCGGTGAACTTTCTCCCCAGCACGACTCGCCACAGTCCGCTCTTAGATTTAAGTTTCTCGCTAATAGCTAAAATCTAGACCGAAAAGGACGAATATTTTAACTTTCTGAGTGGTGTTCCGTCATCCATTTTTGGTAAGTATCCTCAAGTTGCTTGTCTTCCAGAACGAGTTCTAGGCGGACTTTGACGCAACCGTGACGGGGTTGAGAGGCGATCGAATTTAAGATCTTGCTAGCTTTCTGGACAGAGGTAAATTCAGCCTTAACTGTCGGTTCTTGCCGATCGCTCTTAATCTCCGTCAAATCTATACCGGTGATGTTTCCCTCACCTAAATCTATTTCGGCCAACACCTTCGGATCGTCGCCGACTTGTTCGACAATCAGCTTTTCCCACTGGATGGGTACTTGGACCATCCTAGTTTCAATTTCTTTACGCACTATGACTTCGCCGACTTTGCGCTTGCTGCGATTGATCACCAATCGTTCTTCTAGCAGGCGAATTACTTCTTGATCGACAATATCGAAGTTTTCCTCATCCTGATCTGTCTCCAAATTTGCATCTGTGCGATCGGCATCTGTTAGATTTGACATATCTGTTGAGGGATTGGTTAACTCACTGTTGTTAAATTCGCTATGCGTTTCAGAGGCATTTTCTAAATAGGGATTACCCCCATTTGCCGAAACTATCGGCAGCAGATCGACTTGATCCGAATTAATAGTTACAAACAGCGACTTTTGGTGATAATCGACTTTTTTGAGCAGCTTAATACTTAATAAAAAAGTGCGGGGATTTTCGCTACCTAGTCCGGCTACTACAAAGTTTAACTGACCTTTAGCATCAAAATAGACATCTTTAATTTTGCCTACCAAGTGACCTTTGTTGTCTTTGACGGTAAAACTTTTTAGCTTAGTTCTGACTTTTTCAGGCACCCGGTTGAGACGGGTGATTGATTTGGCAGTTGCTATCTTTTCTGCTGATGCTTGACCGTTCATTTTTTAAACTTTCCTGCTTAGGGATTTTTATTATGAAGTGGTAAGGGGAAATTGGTAAAGGCGGGGAAAGGGCATCAACTTTGCCAAAACTAGACAAGTGTTGTACCCCCGCCCCCGCTCACATAGGAATTGCGCGATCGCTACCCATCAAATCAAGCCCGCGCCCTGACAGAATTATGTCATTAAGGCGAAATTCCTATGCAATACCTGTTGCGGTTGGTTTAGATATTTTTATTATCTACAACCGCAGTTCCATCGGTCTTAACCTCTAATTCTTCACGACGCAAGGTTTCTTCGCCCTCAACAGTGGTGCGAACAACTTCTTTTCTGACGTTGACTTCTTCCCGGACGAAAGCTTCCTTGTGGATGTCGGCCGTTTCTTCGTAGACTTCCATGCGTGCAACTTCCCCTGATTGGAAGTCAGCCTCACCGACTGAAACTACTCGACCCGCTTCTACCGGGGTTACTCGATCGATTACGACTCGTTCTTTTTCAATGGGGACTGAAGCTCGCGCTGTTTCAGTTTCGACGCGCTTGCCCACTGTTACTTCGCCTGTTTTTGCGCGGTGTTTGTTGGCAATCAAGCGTTCTTCATAAAGCTTGAGATTTTGGTGCTGCTGTTCGTTGGTTTCGTAGAGGGGGCGGTCCATATCGTAGTTGTAGCTGCTGCGATCGTAGCTAGACGCAGTTGCAGTGCTTGGAGCGGCAGTTTCTTGATTGCGGTAGACGCCTCTTACCTGTTCTTCGCGATCGTAATCTACTGCTTCTAATTCATTGTAAGCCGGCAATTGTTCTGCTTGAGCTTTGTTGCGAAGGCCTGTGGCGTGGACGCGACGGGCTCCGTAGTCGAAGCGAGCCGAACCGATGGGCAACAATACTTTTTTGCCAAAAATCCAAATACCGGTATCAATTACCAGATAGCGGAAACGACCAGTGTCATCAACCAAAGCATCATAAACAGTGCCTACTTTTTCATCAGAGTCGCCAGCATAAACATCAAATCCCTTGATGTCGTCTCCAGCAAAGATCTCTTCCTGATAGTTAGGATAAAATTCTGCTAATTTTTGAAGTGCCATGTATTTTTTCCTCTTTGCTCTACTTACATTAATAGTAGAAATTAATTCGTTCAGTTCCCTCTCCCTAAAGTCAGAAGTGTATAATTTAGGTTGTTTAATACTATAGGAATACTACGGCATCTCTTCTGGTGTGGTAGCGCACTCAGCTATTTTAAAGATTCTAAAACTCTACAATCGTCAATCTTATAACAAGTATTAAAACTCAAAGCCAACCGTAGGGACACCGCATTGCTGTGTCCTACTCCCCCTCCAGGAGACTCCTTCGCGGTGTACCTACTGTTAATAATTGTTAACTAGATGGTGAAAAATCAACATTACATAGTAATAGCAAAATATCAAAGCCCCTCATCTTGCAGGAGAGGGGCTTGCGGAAAGCTAGAAATTTTAAGTTCAGAGTTGATTGAATTCAGTTCTAATAGCTTCTATCCGACTGCGGTTAACTCCCATATCCGACTCTCCCAGACGCGAAGCCGATCGCACATGGATGACTTTTGCTTCATCATCTACCAAAAATTCAACGTCATCAACAAACCCCATCAAAGCACTGGTGAACTCCGCATAGAGGTAATTATCAGTTGCCGTGATAATTTTAGTTTTTCCATAGGAGTCGATCGCCCCTTGGAGCTTTACCATCGCTTCACTCTGGGACGAAGTGTATGCCAAAGGCTCAATTTTGTGTTCGGCATCTTGACTGAAGCTGCTGACGCAGTTGGGGGAACTCGGGCACGCTGCGAGTTTTCCTGACTGAATGCCGATATTGGCAGGTCTTGTTCCAGCAAACATTGTTTTTTCTCCTGGAATAGCGATAAAACTAACGATCGACAGTACCGCTACTGCTAGCAGTGATATTAAAATAACCAGAACTTTTTTCCATGCTGTCGGGGATTTTGTTTCAAATGTTTGCAAAGGATTAGCCCTCCTGAAAGTATAAATGCGGTCTAATTTTCATCTTAATTTAAATTAACATCAAAAAATTAAAAAGATTTCTTTTGTTCTTCAATTAACCAGTAAGTCAGCATTCTTCCTTTACCTTTAATCGGGATATAACCCCGTTTTTCCAAAACAAACTGCTCTTTCAAACGCTCGTAAGTGGCCGCCGTCACTTGAATTTTACCAGGCAATCCGTTAGATTCCATGCGTGAAGCAACATTAACAGTATCCCCCCACAAATCATAGCTAAATTTACTAATCCCAATAATTCCAGCCACCACCGAACCGCTGTCAATTCCGAGCCTCAATTGAAAATTTTCTCCCATTTTGGCATTAAACCTCCTCAAAGCTGCCTGCATCTCCAAAGCTAAAAGTGCGATCGCCTCAGAGTGATCCTCCCGCGGCGTCGGCAAACCCCCAACCACCATGTAAGCATCCCCAATCGTCTTAATCTTTTCCAACCCGTGCAATTCAGATAACCTATCGAACTCCGAAAAAATCCCGTTCAAAATTTCTACCAACTGCGTCGGACTTTTGTGAGCCGAAAACTCTGTAAAACCCACCAAATCAGCAAACAAGACGCTCACCTCATCAAAATGATCCGCTATCAACTTTTGCTCTTTTTGCAAGCGATCTGCAATAGGTTTCGGTAAAATATTCAGCAGCAATTTCTCGGTTTGTCCTTGCTGCACTTTCAGCGCTGCTTCAGCTTGTTTCCGCTGAATCAACGAACCTAGCTGCGTAGCAACCGCGCTCACTAATTCCAACAAGCGCGGCTGACATTTCAGAACTTTTTCGCGATAGAAAATCAAAATAGCTAACACTTGGTTGTCCGCCAAAATTGGCACTCCAAAAGCCGCTTTCAATCCCACACTCACCGCAATTTCCGATCGTAAAAAAACTTGTTCCGGTGCAGTAGAAACATCATCGATCCATTCAGACTGCTGCGACTGCCAAATCCTGCCTGGGAGTCCCACACCGGGAGCAAAAATCAACTGCCAACTTGTTTGTCGGAATTGGGCAAACCTCAAGTCGCTGACGTACCTCCCTGTAGCGCATTTTAAAAAGCCCTCACTGCAAGGAATCCAAGCTTCGCCCAGATTCCATTCAATAGTTTTGCAAATTAAACCTAAAATCACATCTATAGCCGACTCAAAATCCTCAGATTTGCTAATAGCTTGAGTGGCCTGCAGCAGCAATCTTGTTTCCATTTCCACCTGGTGGCGTTCAGCGATTTCTTGGTGCAACTGGAGATTTTGAGCGGTCAATTTTTGATTTTTTTGTTGCAATTGTATTTGCAATGAACGCACAGTAAGCTGATTGCTCACTCGCGCCAATACTTCTTTCACTTGAAAAGGTTTGGTTATATAATCTGCTCCGCCAACTTCAAAAGCTTTTGCTTTATTTATTCCTTCTTCTAGCGCGCTGAGAAAAATGATGGGAATTTCCCTAAATTGCGGTTGTGATTTTAATTTTTTACATAGTTCGTAGCCGTCAATATCCGGCATCATAATATCGAGTAAAATCAAATCGGGTGCGCTAGATTGAATTGCATCTAACGCCGAAAAACCATTAGTAACTGGTCGAACTTTATAGCCATTTTTTTGCAAAAGTCTAATCAACAAACGCAGATTATCTGGCGTATCGTCAACTACTAAAATATCTGCTTGATAGTTTTCAGTTTGTTCCGCCTTCATCTGCATGATCTGATTCCTCCGCCTCGGCAATTAAATTGAGAATTTTCTGGTAATCAAAATTATCGAGATGACCCTGGAGGATTTCCGCCAATTCAGGATGAGGCTCCCTTATTTCGTCGATTGTCCTGACAATTAACTCAAAATCAGCACTGCGGATTACCTGCTTCATGTTGTCTATCCATTCTGCGGGAAGTGTAGGTAAATAAGCAAGCGCAGCATTAGGGAGGGAGTCAGATAAATTATTTCGATCGCCTGTTGAGATAAAGTCCGTTGAGTTAGAGTAGACATACTTCACCCCCAAGTGTTTGCTGAGGGTATCAAATATATCTGTTTTGCGGAAAGGTTTGCTAATAAAATCGTCGCAGCCGACTAATAAAGCAAACGATCGCTTTCCTTCAATTGTACTAGCTGTCAAAGCAATAATCTTCGGGATCGGGGAGTCGGGATGGGAAATATCCATTTCCCCATTTCCTTGCTGCTCTTGCTCTCTCTGCTTGATTCTAGCCTTAATTTGTGTAGTAGCTTCGTAGCCGTCCATCACTGGCATTCGCACATCCATCAAAATTAAATGCGGATGCCAATTTTCCCACATTTCTATTGCTTCCTGGCCGTTGGTGGCTTGTTCCACCACGAAACCTAAAGGAGAAAGCATTTTGACTAAAAGTTGGCGGTTGTCTTCGCGATCGTCCACAATTAAAATCCGGTAGCACGGTTGATTGGGTTCCAACCCACTAACTTGGCGGTTAAGTTGCGGATCGGGAAGCTCAGCAGCATAAACTGCACCGACTGGAATTTCAAATTTAAAAGTGGTGCCGAGTTCCAGTTGACTTTCTACCACAATTTCTCCTCCCATCAGGCGGACAAATTGACGGCTGATCTTCAATCCTAAGCCCGTACCTTTCTGATTTTTTTTACCGGAATCTGTTTGCACAAAAGCCTTAAAAATATTGCCCAATTCTTCCGGACTAATGCCAACTCCTGTATCTTCAATTTCAAACAGAAGGAAAAAAGCAGACCCACTTGAATCCTCAGCCTCATCCCTCCATGGAAGCGTTGCCAAATCACTGCTAGTTGTCGAAAAATCCCGAATACTTCTTGTGGTATCAAAGCAAGCTGTGGGACTATCCAATAAATCCAGAGATGCCGATTTTTCTAACTTTATAACTCTTAAGATGATTTCGCCTGTTTCCGTAAACTTAATCGCATTACTCAGAAGATTAATCAGCACTTGCCGCAGTTTAATATCATCGGTTCGCACGTACTGAGGAACCTCAGCATCGCGGTGGAAACGCAACTGCAACTCTTGATTCTCTACCCGCAGTTGAAACATATCTTGCAAATCGTCAAGCAAGCGGTAGAGGTCGAAGTTTTTCGGGTAGAGCGTCATCTGCCCCGCTTCGATTTTTGACAAGTCTAAGACTTCATTGATCAATGTCAGCAAGTGTTCGCCACTACGCCGAATAATTCTCATATTTTCTCGGTTTTCGACACTAAGATCCGGGCTGGGTTCCATGATTTGTGCAAAGCCGAGTATAGAATTGAGAGGGGTGCGTAACTCGTGGCTCATATTGGCCAGAAAGGTGCTTTTAGCTTTGTTGGCTGCTTCAGCAGCTAATGCGGCTTGTTGCAGTTGTTCTGTGCGTTCGTCAATTTGGGCTTCTAAGGTGTGGTGATATTCTGCTAGTATTTTTTCGGCTTGTTTGCGATCGCTAATATCTTGAAAAGCTGCGATCGCATAAACAATATTTCCGCTAGCGTCAAAAATCGGCGTGGTATTGATCTCGATCGCAATTCTTTTGCCCTCTTGACGGATTTCTACATCGTCAACCTTGACAGATTCTCCTTTCAGTGTCCGCAAAATTGGCAGATTATCCGGCGGGTACAGCTCATCAGTATTGGCAACATAAAGTTGATAAGTGGCAGCTAATTGTTCCGCAGTGCTTTCCGGGATAGTGTCTGCACCCAGCAAATCCCGCGCTGCCTGGTTGAAATAGGCGATCGAGCCATCGGAATGATAAACAGATACCCCCACTGGCAAAGCTTCTAAAAATTGACTCAGGCGGCTTTCACTCGCAGACAGCGCCTCATTTACTAGCTTTAACTCCTCGTTTGCTTCTTGGCGCTTATGAATTTCATCTGTTAACTTTTGATCTTGCAAGTAACTGTGAACCGCTTCTACTACCGTTAATTTTAAGTCTTCATTTTGCCAAGGTTTAGGAATATAACGGTACAATTTAGCATACTTGATAGCATTACTCAGGGCTTCTAAATCTGCTTGCCCCGTGAGCATAATGGTCAGAGTTTCCGGCGAGTTCTCGTGAATTCTTCTGAGCAGTTCATCCCCTTTAATATCCGGCATGATATAATCGGAAAGCACCAAAGCAATCTCGTATTCATCTGCCTGCAAATCGGCCAGCAACTCTAAAGCATCAGCCCCCCCTTCAGCGGTTTCAATTATACACCGATCGCCGATCGCCTTTTTCAGTTCTATCTTTAAACTATTTAAAACGTCAGGTTCATCATCAATACAAACAATCACAGGTTTTTTCATAACTTAGCCACCCCAGATTTTATAATCTCTATTAAGTCTTTGCTTTGCCAGGGTTTGTACAAACAACAGTATAAATCTGCTTCTTCTACTGCCCGCTGAACTGCCGCTGCATCAGCTTGTCCAGTCAACATCACTTTAATAATTTTAGGATACTTTTGGTGAACTTTAATTAAAAGTTCGTCACCTTTAATTCCCGGCATCAGCCAATCAGAAACAACCACAATAACCTGAGCTTTTTCTTGAAACTCCTCCAGTAAATCTAAAGCTTCATCCCCACTTTCAGCTAATTCATAAAAGTAATCATTTTTAAATTCATTTTTAAGCTGCATCTTGAGAGTATTCAAGATATCCGGTTCATCATCAACACAAAGAATTATAGGCTTATTCATCTTTTCTTATCTGCTTAAATTTTAGTAGGTTTACTGACATGACTTGCTTTTACATTATTTATTTCGGGCAAGGAAGCAGGATATCTGTCCCCTATCTTATTTTAATAGGACTTCCGAAGATAAACCCGGTTTCTTGTAATAAATCTTGTATTTGTCAGCGAGACAGCGACGAGTGTCACCGGGAATCAGCCCCCTGCAGGTAAGTTTTGTTTAATAAATAGGCAGCGAGACTGTAAAAGTTGTCTGCCCCGGTACAGAATCTACAGCAATTGTGCCTTCGTGTTTTTCCACAATTTTTCTCACAATATCCAATCCCAAACCGCTACCTTCGCCCGCAGCTTTAGTCGTAAAAAACGGCTGAAAAATTTTGGGAATAACTTCTGAGGGAATACCTTTGCCGTTATCAGTAAACTTGAGGAAAATAGTTGCCTCTTGTTGCCGAGTTTCAATCGTCAAAATACCTTTATAATCCATGGCTTGCAGGGCATTATGAACGAGATTAGTCCAAACTTGATTTAAGTCATCGGGATAGCACATAATTTGGGGTAAATCTCCATAGTTTTTAACTACTTCTATACCGTGTTTCAGTTGATTTTGATAAAGGGTTAATACCGTTTCAATGCCATCGTGTAAGTCGGCCTGGACTTTTTCTAGTTTGCTATCAAAATGAGCGTAAGTTTTTAAGGCAAATACTACTTTCCCAGACTTCGCTGTTGCTCTTTGGATCAGGCTAATACTTTTTTTAAAGCTCGCAAACTGGTAAGCACTATTTAAAACTACTTCCCAATCCGGCGATTTAAAAAGTGGCAAAAACTCTTCTATTTTTTCGTAAATTTCCATGTCAACTAAAGTATCGGCAATTTCCTCGGAGTTTTCAACAGATTCTGCCATCAAATCCGCCGCTAACTGCTGCTTAAATTTCCGTTTCTCTCTGCTTGTGAATAAAAATTCTTGATGGGTTGCTCTGTACAGTAAAGCTAAAAAATAAGCTTTGCTTTCGTCAGAAAGTTGTTGATAAATTTCAGGAAATTTTTCTAAAAACTCGTCAGAAAAATTAGCTATATTATTAACAGAAGAACCTATAATGCCCAGGGGTGTATTGATTTCGTGGGCAATGCCGGCAATAAGTTGTCCCAAGGCTGCCATTTTTTCCGATTGAATCAAATGCTCTTGGGTGGCTTGCAGTTGGTGCAGCGCCGTTGCTAAATCTTGATTTTTCTCTTGCAAAGTTTGTTGCAGCGAACAAATTTTTAAATGAGTTTCTATCCGGGCTAAAACTTCTTCAACCTGAAACGGTTTAGTAATAAAGTCAACTCCGCCAACTGCAAAAGCTTTAACTTTATCCAGCACGTCATTAATCGCACTAATAAAAATAACAGGAATGTCTTTTGTAATTTCAGAAGCTTTGAGTTGCTGACAAACTTGATAGCCGTCCATTTCCGGCATCATAATATCCAGCAGCACTATATCTGGGGGTATTTTTTGAGCAGCAGACAATGCTAGCTTGCCATTGGGTACGGGGCGAACTTGATAGCCTTTTTCGCTCAAAATTCCGGTCAGTAGCCGCAGGTTTTCTGGCGTATCATCCACTACTAAAATATTAGCTCGATTGGTTATAGGTAAAGTTGAAGTCATCGGGTACTTACTGTTTTTCGCTAATATCGATTAGGTTCAAAATTCTGTCATATTCAAAATTATTAATGCAATCTTGAAGCTTAGCCGCAAGAGAGGGATTGACAGTGCCGATTTGTGCGATCGAACTAGCGATCGCCTCCATGTCCACACTCAAAATACTTTGCTTGAATTGGGCTATCCAGTCTGGAGAAAGAGAGGCAAAAGCCTCGGGTGTCAGCACCTCCTGACTTGACTCATCTACACCTGCGGCACTTACTGCGGTTGGATCTTCATAAATATAGCGTACTCCTAAATGTTTTCCCATTGCCACAAAGATATCCTCCTCTCGGAACGGTTTCCGCATAAAATCATCGCAACCCGCCGAAAGAATCACCGCCCGTTCTTCCTCCAAAACGCTCGCAGTTAGGGCCACAATCGCCGTTGCTTGCCCGCCAGTTGTAGTTTTAATCTGTTTCGTTGCCTCATAGCCGTCCATGACAGGCATTCTCATGTCCATCCAAATCAGATGCGGTTCCCACTCCATAAAAATATCAACCGCTTCTTTACCGTTATTTGCTTCTCTCAACTCAAATTCGAGTGGACTGAGAAGTTTTACTAACAGTTGGCGATTCAAAGGTTTGTCGTCCACAATTAGCAAGCGATAACTCGGCTGATTCGGTTCGAGGGCAACAACTCGACGTTGAGTTTTTCTGCTTTCAATATCACTAGCTTCAACCAGATGAACTTGGATGTCAAACTGAAATAATGCACCCTTTCCGATGTCGCTGCTAACAGTAATTTCACCTCCCATTAATTGCACGAACTGGCGGCTAATAGCTAAACCTAAACCCGTTCCTTCCTGAGAATCTTTACCTGTTTTCGTCTGCACAAATGCTTCAAACAACTGATGGATTTCCTCAGCAGCAATGCCTGCACCAGTATCTTGAACTTCAAAATGCAGCCAGTAGCGGCCGGGCAATTGGTCAGTGCTGTTTTTATGTATATTCCGCCTTCCTCCTTTGACTTGCACCGACACTCCGCCTTCTGAAGTAAATTTAATTGCATTATTGAGCAAATTAATTAAGACTTGCCGCAATTTAACTTCATCAGTACAAATGTAATGGGGAACTTCTGCATCTGTGTCGAAGATTAGTTGCAAACCTTTTTGCTCAGCTTTGAGAGCAAACATATCTTCTAAATCGTCGATTAGTTGGTACAAATCGAAGCTTTTTACATTAAGCGTCGTGCGTCCGGCTTCGATTTTTGACAAGTCTAAAACTTGGTTAATTAAAGCCAGTAAATGTTCGCCACTCCGCAGGATAATTCCGACATTTTCTTGATTGTCCTGAGACAAAGTTTGACTGCGGATCAGGACTTGAGCAAAGCCGATGATCGCATTCAGGGGCGATCGCAATTCGTGGCTCATATTGGCGAGAAAGGTACTCTTAGCTTTGTTTGCTGCTTCGGCCGCTTCTTTCGCCTGCTGCATTTTGATTTCCGCTTGTTTGCTATCAGTAATGTCTTTAATAAAACCTTCGTAGTAAAGTAAATTTCCTGCTTCATCGCAGACAGCGCGACTATTTTCCGAAATCCAGATTATGCTGCCATCTTTGCGGTAAATTTCCGATTCAAAGTTTGATAGTATCCCGTACTCGTTCATCAGCGCTGCAAATTCGTCGCGGCGGTTGGGTTTCACGTAAAGCTGGTTATTGAAATTCGGCTGTGCTGCTATTAAATCGGCAGGCGAGTCGTAACCGTAGATGTTAGCTAAAGCGGGGTTAGCGCTGATGTATTTCCCGTCAACAGCAGTTTGAAAAATTCCATTCAAAGCATTTTCATAAATGTTGCGGTACTTTTCTTCGGCTTCCCGGAGGGCAGTTTCTGCTTTTTGGCGCTCGGTAATATCGCTAGACATCGACAAAAAACAAGCTTCTCCGTCAATATCGATGGTTTCTATAGACAGCAGTGCCGTTCTTTCTGTACCATTTTTATTGCGAAACGTCAGCTCATAATTGTGAATTGCTGTCTTGTCTTTTAACATTTGAATCATGCGGTCACGCTCTTTCAAACTCGCCCAAAAGTTGAGTTCAACCGCTGTTTTACCGATAATTTCTTCCTGGGTGTAGCCCATCATCCGGCAAAAACTATCATTAACTTCTAGGTGGCAACCGTCACGAATTCTTGTAATTGTAATCGCATTCGGACTCGAACGAAAAGCTTTAGAAAACTTTTCTTTTGCCTTAGCAAGATCTGCGGTGCGTTCTGCAACTTGCACTGCTAAATTTTGGTTGTATGCCCTTAATAATTTCTCCGCTAGTTTCCGTTTCGTAATATCTTGAAAAGCGCACATTCCGTAAATAATATTTCCTTGGGCGTCGTAAATAGGAGTTCCCCAAACTTGCAGGGGAACAGTTTTGTTATTCGAGGAGATTTCAATGTCATCAACAGTTACAGTTTTGCCCTGCAAAGCATTTAAAATTGGGTCGCGTTCCGCCGGGTAAATTTCCTGAGTTCCAGCTAAATAAACTCGGTAGAATTGGCGCAATTTTTCGGCATCGGCTGCCACAATTCCTTGAGATAAAAGTTTTTTTCCTGTAGGGTTAATGTAGTGAGGTTGACCGTTGGGCTCTGCAATAAAAATGCCTAGCGGTACTGCATTGAGAAATTGTTTGACTCGGCTTTCGCTTTCTGAGAGGGAAGTAAATGAATGCTGCAATTGCTCTGCCATGCTGTTAAAAGCAGTGGCAAGTTCTCCGAGTTCATCTTGGCGATTCAGAGTGAGCTTTGTATCCCATTCATTCCGCGCCAAAGCTTTCGCCGCTGCATTCAATCTTAAAATCGGCTGCACTACCCATTTCGCAGTAAGAATCCCCAGGATTGTCGCCCCCATCAACGCTGCAAGCGACAGTAAAAAAGTCGTGCGCGTGTTGAGGTTAATTTGCTCCATAAAGTCAGACTCTGGTACAACTACTACAATCAGCCAATCCAACCCTCGATCGTCTTTAAAAGGAGCTACCTGAATAAAATTCCGCTTGCGGTCAACATCAAAAGTAAGCTGTTGAGAATTATTGATTTTAGCTAAGCTGTCGTAGTGTTTATCTAAATGCTGTGCGGTTTGTCGAATTACCGGATTGTCGCTTTCTGAAGCTTTGATGCGTCTTGTTTCTTTACCTTCCACCACAAATTCTGCACTCGCCGTTGAAGTAGCAATTAACATCCCCGAACGCTCCATGACAAAAGTTTGTCCTGATTTGCCAATTTTGAGGCTGATGAGAAATTCTTTGATTCGAGAAAACAGCAAGTCGCTGCCCGCTACTCCTAACAATTTGCCAGCGTCGTCGTAGATAGGCAAAGCAGCAGTAATTGCCAGTTCCCTAGTCAAAAAATCTGTATAAATTGGAGTCCAAATAGGTTTTTTTGCCGCAGCCGCAGCTATGTACCAAGGGCGAGTTCGCGGATCGTAAATATCGGGTGAAATTTGCACTAATTGAACGCGGTTTCCCTGAGAGTCAGCAGTATAGCGAGCTAATTTATTGTTAGTAGAGCTGTCGGCAGCAGATATCAAAATCCGCTCTTTAGTGCGGATTGCTCCCGAATGTTCTCCATTTTCTTTACCTGTGTAAATGATGCTGATCGAATCAAAATATTGAATTTGTTCTAGGAAATGATGTTCGAGTTTTTGGTTGTCTTCTAGGTTCAACTGCCCCAATTTTATGCCTTGAACGTTCAGGTGATTGACAATGTGGGGAATTGACATATAATTTTCCATGCGGTCTTTGATGCGATCGCTAATTTCTCCCCGCAACTGAGCGGCAACCTCGTTGACTGCCCGCTGACCGTTTTGAAAAGATAGCCAACCTACAACTCCTACCGTGCCGACAATTTGCACTAAAAAAGGAACCACGAGCACCGTTTGTAATGGAGCTTTGCCGATAAATTTTGTAGCCAAACGATTGAGGGGTTTAGGAAACATATTCATCCTCAAAGTAATTAAAAGTGGCAGTTTAAATTAGTAGATGTTAAAATGTTGGAGCGAGAGACGAGCGAGTAATATCAAATCCGGTTAATCACTCAGGGTCAAATTGTTTGATCTCGACCTTTAAGAGTTTTGAGGACTTTCGTCGTCACTAAGTAAGTGCAAATAAACGTTACATGGTTCGGGCGGGTGAGAAGACTCTTCTACTCGCTTCGATCGTGGATCTTAACTAACCCTCTCTGATAAGATACTATGGTTATTTTGCGATGACCTACTTACGAACTTACAGTTGGCGATCGCACTCCGACCCAAGACAGCGGGTTTCGGCTTCGCTCAACCACCGGGTTTTTTACTGCATCTGCTGGATCGAACGAAGTATTGCTGTGAAAAAACCAAGCTGAGGATTACCCCTGGCATCGCGAACTAACTTAATTAGGGCTTACGCACTCAAGGGCGTTAAATCAAGGGTTTGAGAGTGCTTCCCTACGTTCGCTATGACACAAAATCTTAGTACGTGCGTAAGTTTTATTAATGAGAGTACGATCGCCCAAATGTTAGCACGATCGCACTATCCACTGCAGCACACAACCCAAAAATCTGTATTTACCTGCGATTCAACTCCATCCTTTCGCCGTAACGTAACAGCATATCCAAACTCTCCAAACGATTTTGCCAAGTTTGCACCTGATAGCTATTTTCGGCAGAATGCAAGCGCATCGAAGATTGAAATTGAGATTGAAAACCCCTTAACAATCTTTTAGCAGTTGCTAAACTTTCCGTAGAAGGATTGGCCGCCAATGTGCTCAAAGCTTGCGCCAATTCCTCCGATCGACTTTGCAAAACTTTTAGTTCAGATTCCGACACCCGCAACTGATTGTTAGCCAACAAAAAACTCCATTCCTGCTTGAGAGCAGTATACCGCGAAGCCGCCGCCGCAAACGGCTGTCGGTAAGGAATCGGCTCCGCAGCAGAAGTGGAACGCACCGGCGGGCCTTGAGTGCGGTTAAAAAACCCCTGCATCCCGCTGCTGATACTTTCCACCGCAAAAATAGCATAGCCCCCAGTCGGCAAATCGCGCAAAGCTTGAATTTGGTCGATCGCCACAACTTCCGGGAGAGTCAACAACTTAACCGACGGAGAAATCAAAGCCGAACCCAGAATTTGTTCCTTTACCAAGGGTTCGGTGATGCGCTGAAGTCGGTTCGTATCCAAAGCATAAGTCATCGGCACAATCAAATCTACTATGCCCTGACGAGCCCAAACTTCCCAATTTTGCTGAATTTTGTAAATCCGCTGACTTTCCGGGTGCGGAAACACCGCCACCGACAGAATTGTGCGCGGATAATTCTGCCGCAAAAGCTGAGAAACTTCAGCTACAAAACTATTAATTTGATTAGTTTTAAACTCAACCCACTGCCGCCACAAACTGCCGTCCCTGGGGGAAATATTCACCGGATCTGCACCAGTCAACTGCCTAAATTGCTGCCTCGCCGCAATACCGTAACCGTAAGTAAAATTCGCATTGTCATCTTGAAAAGGATAGCGAATATAGTCTAATTGCACCCCATCTACTTTGTAGTTGTTGGCAATTTCGCTGACAATTTGCAGCAAATAATTACGCGCTTCCGGGTTCGCCGGATCGAGATAAAATTTACCATCATTAGGATTTTGGGTGCGTCCTTTATTGTCAATATTCGCCCACTGTGGATGAGCGGAAAGTACCGGCCCGGGATAAGAACTAGGCTGACCAATTAAAGTATTGTGGCGCTTATTTCCTGTGGCAAAAACCCAAACCCAAGCGTGCAGTTCCATGCCTCGCTCGTGAGCTAATTTAACCGCAGATGCCAGCGGGTCCCAGCCAACTGTTAGGGGATTTTGTTGCGGTGCAACTTGACTGGGATAAATCGTATATCCGGCATTCAAAGTTTCAAAGAAAACGGTATTGATACCGGCGGCGGCGAGCCGATCGAACACTGCCGCCAAACCCTGTTCCGATCGCGCTGCGACGATCGTACCGCGATCGAGCCAAACCGCCCGAATTTCCGCCCCTACGCGCTGTCCTTCCTTCGGGTAATTTTGCCACAGCAACTGCCGCGCTTCCACCCACTGCTTTCTAGCCTCCGCGTAGTTTTGCTCTTGCAGGAGTTGGTCAAAAGTTTGCAAAACCTGCCGCGCTTGGGCGATCGCCCCCGTCCTGCTAGCTTGCAGAATAGTCAAGCGACTGGCTCCCGGGCCGCCGCCCCCCTGTTCTGCAGCCACCAGTTGAGGGGTGGTAGCAGCATTGAGATTGACAGCGGTATTGGCTGAATTAGATGCTGTCAGGGCGCTTTCAAACCGGCCGAGGAGGTTGGTGAGTTCTTGGCGCATCAAGTACGCTTCAATGCTGACGATCGGCTTATTGGAATTTGGCTGCACGTCCAAACCCGCCGCCGCCACCTGATCGGAAGGGTCTGTAAAAGTTGCAGGTACTGGATCGGGAACCGAGCCAGAGGGAGAAAGTCGGCTCAGCGGGTTACTGCGCGGCGAATTAGGGCTGTTTCTAGTGACTCGGGAGGGGGGAGTTGGCAGTGGGGTTGCGGCAGCAGTGGGCGGCGCAGAGGGCTGCGAAGCGATCGTGCCTCCCCAGCGGGCGATCGAGGCTTGCAGCCAAGCCTTATCTACATTTCCCGAACCGTCGCTACCCCAGCGCCAGCCGAGATAGGTAGCGCGATCTGTGGCGATGGCTGCGGAGGAACCGGAACTATCTTTCCAAGTAGCAATAGTTTGACTGTTCGCATCAGCCGGAATCAAGACACCACCTTGGACAGAAGCATTTTGTTGTGCAGTCGGCACCCAATTGCTAGAAGTAGTGCAAGCAAGATCCCGACAGCGGCTGCGCGGTTGCGGGGTAGCCGGCTGGGTTAACGGAAAAGCCCAATAGGCCCCGAGGAGCGATCGCAAAGATTGGCGCACCAAAGCCGGGGAACTGCGGCCGACTGGGCCCGAAGCAATCAAGCGGCCGCCCTGTTTTGTCCAAGCTTCTAAAACTTTAATTTGCGCCGGACTCAAAGTTTCAATGTTGGGCAAAAACAGCACGTTAACGCCTGCTAAATCCGCCAAATTTTTGATTTCTTCCAAATTGATTGGTTTGTAAGCAATGCCACTTTCCCAGAGGCGCGTGGTAATCTTTACCCAATCGGGAGAATTTTCGGAACTGCGAACAACGCCCAGAACTACTTCTGCGAAACTCGGAGAGGGAAATAAAATAAAGAGATTGAGTAATGTACTTGCTAGAGTGCCAATTAAGACTCTTTGCAAGAAAGTGAAAAAGCGAATTTTTTGAGCCTGAGAGCAGGCATCAGGCATTTGATGAGGCTTATTGATTTGTTGCATAAATATGAGAATTACCCACCACACCGCTAGAGAAAAATTCAATAACAATAAAGAGCGATCGATCCGCACCATACAATTTTCTATCCTGTTCTGCAACCTGAATCAGGAAAATGTGCGATCGATCGATTTTAGATTTTGGATTTTAGATTTTGGATTTTAGATTTAAATCTGGGTCTATTCCTCATGACAGTTGACTGTTGACTGTTGAGTGTTGACTGTTTGGACATTTGAACTATACCGATGCAACCGGAAACGATTTTAGATTAAAATCTGCGGGCATTTGGGTTGAAAAACCAAAAATACAATTTAGATGCCGGACAGTCAACACTCAACAGTCAACAGTCAACAGCCAACACTCAACACTCAACACTCAACAATTTTCTAACTTGCAGCTTCATTCACGGGGAATCGATCGATTAACTGCATCGCCCGACAAGCATTCCTCCGCAAAGAATCTGAAACATGAGGAACATGAGGAATTTGAGACAAGAAATCCAAAGTGCGGCGCAAAATCCGCACCACATCCCCTTCATCCAAACTCGTATGGCTAATCAGTTCCAGCCATTCAACGCCCAGAGCCCACTGTTCGACCAAAGTCACTAAATCCCGTTCCAGCCAAATCGGGATTGCAGCTTCATGACGGTACTGCACTTGAAACAACCGGCGGCGCAAGCCTTTTTGCAGATTGTCCAAAGGTGCCAAAACTTCTGGCGACAGCGAGTAGTGAGTCCAACTGTCGGGCCGAGAAACTTCTGTAACTAAGGCCGCACAAGCAGCAGCGAGGTGGTGGGGGTCGAGTTCGTCAAACTCGGCAGACATCAGGGACAAACCCAGCCACAGTTCGTTATCGCCGCGAATGGCGGCGCAAGCTTGACCCAAGACTGTGGGCACCAACCTGTCGGAGGAGTCATCTCGGTTTCCCGTTGCCGAAACTACTCTTTCCAAGCAGCCGAAATTAAGCAAGATGTCGATTAAGTTGAGAAATTGCTCCCAGTAGCGAGCTCGCTGCTTTTCTAATTCTTGTTCGCTTTTGCGGATTTCTTTTTTCAATTCTTCCCGGCGGCGCTGGCGTTTGAGCAAAGTACCGGGATTTCCCCATTCTAGAACCGGGTGAATTTCTAGCTGAGCTTCTAGGGCTGCGATTTTCTGCTGTTGCTCGATCGCCTCTGGGCTCGGTTCCGGTGTCGGCAATTGTGGGATCGATGCAGCAATTGAAGCAGTTTCTTCATTTCCCAAGCGGCACTGGCCCAGTCTCAGGGGCATTTCCGGCGGCGGGTTCAAGGTATCTGCAACACTCAAGCGAGGTAATTCGGCGTGCAGGGTAGCGACATCGCTAATGGCGACGACATACCAGCGGTTATCTTTGCCCAAGCACACCAAATTTGGTGCTTGGCCGGAACCTGCGATTTTGGCAACCAATACGGCGGGTACAGGATTTGTGTGCGATCGTTTGGCTGTCGGAACGTGCTTGCCTTTGAGACTCAGAACCGTGCCGAGCACTGCAAAAGCGACAGCTACGGACATCTCCTTAAATCTGGCTTCTTCAGCTTGCTGCAATAGAATTTTGAGCAAACGTTTGTCTTCTTTGAGTCTTGCCTGCAATTTTTCGTAATGGGCGAGGTTTTTTTCCAGGGTGGAGACATTTCCTCCGGCCGCCAGGGACTGTTCAAGCACCGCCAATTCTGTTTGCAATCGGTCTAATTCTTCTTGCTGCGGCTGCAAGTACAAGGTAGACAGGTATTGACCAAAACTCCGCTCTACCAACTCTTGAGCTTCGTCGAGAGTGTGTGTTTGCAGCAAATTCAGCACCATGCCGTAGCTGGGCGTAAACTGACTGGCGAGGGGGTCGGCTTTGGCTGTTGCCAAATATGAGGCTTCTTTTGCGCCTTCAAAGCGCGTCTGAACTGCGACGACGTGCCCCAGCTTGTCCATGCCCCGCCGGCCCGCCCGACCGGCCATTTGCAGGAATTCTGAAGCGTTTAGCAGTCGGTGTCCCTTGTCGGTGCGCTTGGACAGGGTGGAAATGACTGTGGTGCGGGCGGGCATATTAATCCCGGCTGCTAGGGTTTCGGTGGCAAATACGACTTTAATCAAACCTCTGCCAAAGAGTTCTTCTACTAAACCTTTCCAAGCGGGCAAAATGCCTGCGTGGTGGGCGGCGATGCCTTTTAAAAGTGCTTCTTTTTGACCGAAGCGTTCTGCTTCTGGGTTTCGCTGTAAAAAATCGTCAATGATGCGTTTGAGTTCGGCTGTTTCGGCTTCGTTAACCAGGGAGAAATTGCCGACTTCTGCGACTGCTTGGTCGCACCCGCGACGGCTGAAGATGAAGTAAATTGCTGGTAGCATATCTCGATCGTCCAACCGCGCCAAAACATCGGTCAAACTCGGAGTGGGAATGCTGCCTCTTTCTACTTTTTGCCCCTTCTTTTTGGGGACTAACCGGCCATTAACTCTTTTGCCGGTCTCGTCTAGCAGGGGAAATATCCCTTTTTGGTTGGCGAAGTGAAATTGCAGCGGCACTGGCCGAAAGTCTGAGTAGACGAGCTCTGTGGGCCCGTGGACTTTGTTAATCCAGTCTGTGAGTTGCTCGCTATTGGCAACGGTTGCTGAGAGGGCGAGAAGTTGAATTTCGCTCGAACAGTAGATGATGGATTCTTCCCAGACGGTACCGCGCTGGCGATCGTTCATGTAGTGACACTCGTCGAGCACCACGGTTTCGACTCCGGTGAGGGAAGTACCGACTGCTCCGATCGGCGTACCGTAGAGCATATTCCGAAATATTTCGGTAGTCATCACCAAAATCGGCGCATCTCGATTGACGGAGATGTCGCCCGTCAGCAAACCTACGTTGTCGTCTCCAAATTGACTGCGGAAGTCGCGCAGCTTTTGGTTAGAGAGTGCTTTGAGGGGAGTGGTATAGAAGACGCGCCGCCCCCTGGAGAGTGCTTGATGGATGGCGTATTCCCCGATTAACGTTTTCCCAGAGCCTGTGGGAGCACACACGACAACCGATTTACCTGCATCGAGGGCGGCGATCGCCTCTCTCTGAAAGTTATCTAGCTCGAAGGGAAATATGGTCTTCAGATCCAGCTCTGGGCGGTTCTGGGCAGTGTCTGACACAAGGATTATTATAAGGTTGCAGGATAAGTATGCTTAAATCTTGCTGAAAGCAAGTCAGCAGAGGACTGTATTGATTTTAGACCTTCGTCAGCAAATCGGCTATTAAGGAATAAGTCAGTTGGCAGTTGGCAGTTGGCAGTTGGCACAATAAAGAAAAAAATTTTTGCCTTCTTCCCTCTTCCCTCTTCCCTCTTCTCTCTTCCTTCTTCCTTCTTCCCTCTTCCCTCTTCCTTCTCTATGATTCCTGTTATTTCGACTATTCCTGTGGTGCAGCTTGCTTCGGGCGATCGGCTTTCACTGCAAGTCTATCAGTTCCAAGGTGCGATTCCCGGCAAAAAAGCTTATCTCCAATCTAACCTCCACGGCGCTGAGATTAGCGGTAATGCTGTGATTTACCAATTAATTGAGTTTTTAATGTCTTTGGACAGCAGCCAGTTAAGCGGGGAAATTTGGCTAGTTCCTGTTTGCAATCCTGTCGGTGTCAGCCAGCGATCGCACCATTTTTCTCCTGGTCGCTACAATCTTTATGATGGGGTAAATTGGAACCGAATTTTCTGGGATTTTGAAAAACAAGGGGAAGATATTCTGGGTTTTGCTAAGTCTCACATCCATCTCGATGCGGATACTGTCAAAGTTAATTACAGAAAAGCGATTGCTTTGAGTTTTGCCAAAGAGTTGGAAAAAATTAACGCTCCTAGTTGCCGCCCCTACAGCGAACTTTACCGATATCAGCTACAATCTTTGTGTTTGGATGCTGACTATGTGCTGGACTTGCACAGTTCTACGAATCAAAGTTTAGATTACCTTTACTGTTTTAATTCCCGCGAGGAGAGTGCGAAAGCTTTTTTGCTCGATCGCGCAATCTTGATGAACGAGTACGACGGCGATGCTTTTGACGAGGCATTTCTCAAGCCTTGGCTGGCTTTGGAGAAGATTTTGGCAGAGTTGGGAAGTGCGATCGAATTTGACGTGGAAGCTTGGACTTTAGAATTAGGTTCGGGGATGGAAATTCATCCCGAGTCGGTGGCGAATGGCTTGCGGGGCATCAAAAATTACTTAGCAAGTAAAGGTTTATTGAAAATAGATGGATTTCCCCTGCCGGAAACAGCGGCGCATCAAGTTATTTTCACTCCCAAGAATTCAGCGATCAAATACTACGCGCCGGCTGGCGGGATGATTCAAAATCGAGTGGAGTTGGGGAGTTATGTCAAAAAGGGCGATCGGCTTTATCAAATTCTCAGCTTTAATAAGAATGGGGAATTTCCGAGTTTGGTTGATGTTGGTGCTGAGTCGGATGTTTTCATTTTTGATGTTTCGACAAATCAGTCAGTAAATCAAGGAGAGTATGTGTTGTCTGTGATGGCAGATTGAGAATACCAAGAAACCCGGTTTCTTCAATAAACCGGGTTTCTGAAAACCTATGGGTAGTCGAACCATAAATTACGATATACTATTGAATAGGGCTTGTTTAAATTCCGCTGCACTTTTATAATAACTGGAGTTTAGACTAAAAAAGAGAGAACGGTGGCAAAAGAAAAACTTGAGCCACCGTTAAGGAGAGAATGAGGGTGAAAAATAAAACCCATCCACTCCCTAAATGAACAGTGAACGATTAAAGGACTTTCGTCAAGCAGCATACGAATTATTGGTGCGAGCGAAGGATGCAACATTCGAGCTGATAGATGCAGTGATGACCACCAGGAATGCGTCATGTTTAGCGGAATTTTCGCTCAGTCCGTTATTCAGTCGTCAATGGTCAAGCATATACCAGGGTAAACGCATCTTGTCAATAACGAGGGGTTTTAGAGCAATAACTCGGCTTTATTGTTGTTTATTGAGAACAGTTTTTCCACCTGTAGCGCTTTTGTCTCTACTCAAACGCTATATATGGGAATTTAGAAATTAGATGCGTTTACCCTGAAGCATATACGAAGCCTTACAAGACAGTAGGCCAGACCGGAGAAAACTAATGGAGTTGTATATTAAGCAATTAGAGCAGGAAGCACCTGCAATGGAACATATGTTAGTAGCAATCGACCATACCGCATGGGGGAGACCAGATGCTAAAACATTAAAAGACAGAACCCATGAATATCAGGGGGGCGTAATTATTGGACAAGGATACAGCACAATTGCGTGGATACCCGAAGCAGAAGGAAGTTGGGCACTACCGTTGCTGCACGAACGGATTAGCAGTGCACAATCCCCAATACAAAAAGCGGCAACACAACTGAAGCTGGTCTGCCAACAGAGCGTCAATCCAGTATTAGCAGTTTTAGACAGAGAATATGGCAATGCAAGTTGGGTACTAGCGATAGCAGATATTGAAGCTGATTGTTTAATGAGAGTCCGAAGCAATGCCTGCTTGTGGTCAGCACCACCAGCCTATAGTGGTCGCGGCAGACCACGGAAACACGGGTCCAAAATCAAGCTCAACGACCCAACCACATGGCTCGAAGCGGATACTGTGATTGAAATTGACGAACATCCACAGTTGGGACAAGTCCGAGTTAGGCAATGGCTTGACTTACATTTTTATCGTGCTGCAGGACAGAGAGTCAATTTAATCCTTGGGGAAAGAATGAATCTCATGTCAAGCGGTCAGCCGTTTCCACCCTTGTGGTTGGCTTGGGTCGGAGAGCGCACTCTACCCTTAGAAACTGTTTGGTTTAAGTATTTACGACGTTTTGGAGTGGATCATTGGTATAGATTTGCTAAGCAACGATTACATTGGACATTACCTAACTTAAGAACTCCCGAACAATCAGAGCGGTGGAGCGATTTAATCCCGTTGATGAGTTGGCAACTCTGGCTGGCTAAGGACTTAGTGGTCGAGAATCGACTGCCTTGGCAATCTGCTAGTATCAATTTAACTCCTGGACGTGTTGCCCAATCAATGTTGTCGATTTTAGTTGACATTGGTACTCCGGCTCAACTGCCTAAACATAGGGGAAAATCCCCTGGTTGGGAAAAAGGAAAGGCACGTACTAAAGCACCGTACTATCCCACTGTTAAAAAACGGGTTTCTCGACGCAAAAAATCTTCAAAATTAGCTGTTTAATCTTCTACCTCTTGAGTTGTTGAGTAACAGCTTGCCTTCTAGTAAAAGGCAGCTACTTTTAGCTGCGGCCATTGTTTAGTCTAAACTCCAGATAATAAATATCAGGATTGTCAATTAAAGCGCGATCGATAACGGTGGCTAGCGCTTGAGGAATTGCAGAAGTGCGATCGCGCACAGGAACCGCATCATTTTGTAAAACCGCCAAAAACGGGTCTTGACCCTGCAAATTTCGCGGGGAATATCCCGTTATCATCACATACAAACAAGCCGCTCGATTTGCGATTTTGGATTATAAAAACTTCTACTCCCCCCCTTAGCAAGGGGGGGGACAAGAGTTTGTAAGGTGCGTCAGTGCGGAGATTCTAGATTGTTGAGAAGATAACGCACACTGACTCACCCTACAATTTAAGGTGACGGTTTATGGTTGAATGAAAATACCGATCGCATTATGAACTCTCGCAGCAGTTGACGGAGGTCGATCGAGCAAACTACCTCCCAAATACAAACTCGTCGAACTTCCCCCATCCAGATTTAAAGCCTCCACAGCACCCATTTGCTGCAATATCTGCGCCAGTTCTGCGAAATTGGGCCCCGCCCCGCCCGCGCGATTGTGCACCGCTACAATCAGCAAATTCCCCGCAGCATTTCGCCCGATCGCACTTCTAATTGCTGTCTGTCGAACATACGCATCGCTAAACCCTTCCGCCTTAGCATCCAGCACAACTTGACTGTTTTGTACCAACACCGGCCCGCCGCCGAGAATGTAAGGAAAACGGTTAAAATCCGCAGGAAAAGTGTTAGTTTCTAAACGCAATAAAGTGCCGATGGAGAGTTCAGATGCAGGGAATAAATCCGAACGCAAAGCCAAAATATAACCGTTAGCTGGAATGGGAAAAGTTGTTGTTCCCGCCGCACCTCCGGGCGAGTGGCTGACAACTCGCTCGCCCGCAACTGTGACAACTATTTCATTGCCAGACAACGGAGTATAAGTTGTTCCCCACTCAGAATTGTAGCGACCGATTCCCGGTTGTACATAGGCACTATTGAGATGAGAAACGGGCAAAGGTTGATTTGCCGGAGTGATCACAGTTTCTTGCAAAGTTAAACGATCGATCGCAAATTCTCCCCGATCGTTCCAGCCGATCGCCCCCCGGTTCAAAATCGGCCCGGAAAGCCATTTATTGTCGCGCCGAATTGCCCCTAAAGCTAAGCGATTAATTCGATTGAAAAAACCTGCATTAATCGCCGCAGCCGCACCCGACACTTCTGCTGTTTGCAATAAAGGTGCAGTTCCTTGATCGGCAGGGGGATTGCTAAGAATTGGTCGAATTTTTACACCGGGTTGACGCGGATTAACTTCTAACCAAACTACAGGAAAACGAGCAGTTCCTAAATTTTGATACTGCTGCCGCCACTGCACACCGGGCGCCCAAACAATATTTTTTTCTACTAACGAATCTGGCCGAATGTCGATAACTAATCGATTGGGATTTCCCAGGCTGAAAACTTGCGGCCGCCAACCTAAAGGAATCTTCACCTTGACTTTAGTTTGAGCGCCGTCAGGTTCGACTTTTAGTGATAGCAATTGTTGGCTGGTTTGAAAAGTGTCCTGAAGTAAGGCGGGAGCGACTTTGGCATCGATCGCGATCGACCATTCTTGACCGGCGATCGGCGCTGCGGGCGTTATTTGCAGCGGGAGGGCGGGTTTAGTCGGGTCGTCTGGTGTTTCGAGGTTTGGCGCTGCGCGGAGGTTTTGCAGTGGGATAGCGGGCTTTGTGGGGTCGTCCGGGGGGTTGGGTGTGGGTGTCGGCGACGGGATCGGCGTATTGACAAAGTTAACTTGCCAAGGGGCGGGCCGATCGAGATCTACAACAATGCGATCGCCCGATTCTATTTCTGCTTGCCGAATTCCCGTAACACTTGCAGTTTGAGAAGTAATTTTTAGAATATTCCCATCGGCAGATATCTCCCAGCCCGCAAGTCTAGCAAAATCTGTAACATCTAAGTAACGATACGGGCCTGTTGCCCGCGCTGCTAAGCTTTGATCGGCGGTTAAAGATACCGAAAACCACTGCACCGGTTGTTTGGCACTGTCGGCGCTGCTGAGCAAATCCACTCCCGCACTTTGCATCAATCCAACGTCAGCAATCCAAGTTCGGAAATTCGCAGAAGTGCTGTTTGCCGGCTGCTGAGTCCAAGCTAGCGGCAGAATACGGCCGTTTAGAGACACTTGGCGGCCTTGTTTGATTGTGGAAGCTGGCGGTAGGGATTGAGTCAAAAGCCTAGAGTCCGACAGAGGTTGAAACCCCTGTCTCATAGCGGAAGTCCTCTCAAGAGGACTATAGGTCAATATTTCAGTCGGTTTTAACTGAGATGTTGCACCATTCTCAAGAACAGGCAAGATGCCTGTTCCACAATAAAATTCATCTCTTGTGGAACAGGCATCTTGCCTGTTCCTAAACAAGTAATTGACAATCGTGCAACATCTCTGTTTTAACCGACTTTCGCTATCAGCCAGGGAATTCATTCCCTGGCGGGAGATCGAAGCATGAATCAGCCCAGCCCTCTCCCCCTGTTGCGATCTTCCGGGTTGATTCCAGAGCAAAGACGGGGCGATCGCCAGTACGGGTAAAATCGAAACTGACAATATTGGACGCCAAGAGGACAAATTACGTTTCACAGCTTACAACTCACAATTTCACTTCTAAACGCATGGGTGTCTAGAAACCCGGAATATCCGTATGTTTCTTCCTACTAAACCCAATATTTTTGACGGTGACTACGATCGGCATGAAGCTGTCGATCGAGTCTAGGTTAGCCGATGGCGCTAATTGCGCTAAAGACCTACTGCGAACTGCTCACCCCGGAATACAAATAACAAACTCCGAACCCTGCCCTAGGGAGGAATTCACTGTTAACGTACCTCCATGTTTTTCCACAACAATCTGGTGGGCGATCGACAATCCTAATCCGGTTCCTTGACCGACAGACTTGGTTGTGAATAAGTGGTTAAAGATGTTTTCCTTGACTTCGTTCGACATCCCCACTCCATTATCCTTAATGCGAATCAAAACCTGATTTTGGTCTTCGCTCAGAACAGTTTGAACCGTTATTTGATTAGCTAGGGCTTTAATTTCACTAAAACGGAGTCCCTTATTTGACTCCTCCAGAGCGTCAATGGCATTGGCCAGTACGTTCATAAATACCTGGTTTAACTGTCCGGGAAAGCATTTCACGAGGGGCAAGTTACCATACTCTTTCACAACTTCAATGGCAGGGCGAAACTCGCTCGCTTTTAAACGGTGCTTGAGAATCAGGAGAGTGCTTTCGAGTCCGTCATGAATATTGAAAGCAACTGGTCGATCGCTATCTGCCCTCGAAAACGTTCTCAAACTTGTACTGATATTGCGAATGCGCTCGACTCCCTCCTGCATCGAGCCAATCAATTTGGGCAAATCTTCTCGCAAATACTCCAAGTCTATGGCCTCGATTTTTTCTTCAACTTTAGCTCCTGGCTGGGGAAAACTATCTTGATATACATCGATTAGCTCGAACAAATCTTGTAGGTATTCTTGAGCCGGTTGCAAGTTGCCGGCAATAAAGCCTACGGGATTGTTAATTTCGTGGGCTACTCCTGCGACTAAATTTCCGAGAGCAGACATCTTCTCATTCTGTACCAGTTGCAGTTGCATCTGTTTGAGATCCTTGAGATAAAACTCTAGTTTTTGGGCATAATCCTGGGATTGCTGATACAGTCGCGCGTTCTGTAAGGAAATTGCAGCTTGGGAGCACAGAATGTTGAGGATGGCGACGCGATCGCTCGTGAATACCCCTGTTGCTAAATTATTTTCCAAATACAAAATCCCGAGCATTTTCCCTCGCTCGCTGATCGGAGTGCAAAGCAGGCTCTGAGGTTGCTGTTGGATAATGTAGGGGTCAGATGCAAATCTTGGTTGATTGCTAGCATCATCAAAAATCAGGGTTTCTTTTGTACGTTTGACGTAGTTGATTATGGTTAGAGGAACTACATCGCTCTCCTCAACCGGAATTGATTGCAGAAGGCAGTCTTGACGGTTTGTGCAGTGAACGTTTATCCTCCAGTTTCCCTCTTCATTCAAAATTAATGCTCCGGTTTGTGCTCCGGCATTCTTCACCGCCACTTGCATGAGGGTAGTGAGCAATTGATCGAGTTTAATTTCGCTAGATAGAGTTTGAGAAGCTTTGATAACTGTCGGCAAATCTACTAACCCCCAACTGGTGGTGCTACCGATAATTGTTCTAGTCGTGTTAGATAGGGATGATTCACTATGGGTGGATGTGTGAATTGTTTCGCTCGGATTCTGGCGAGTTCGCTCCTGTTGCAGGATCACAGCAAGCAATTGGGGATAACGCTGTTCTAGATAATCAATCTTTGCTTTTGCTCCCCAACGAGCGTAAGCATAGTAAGCATCAATTAAATAGGGTTTGGCAATTTTTTCTTTGCCCCATTCCAAATAGAATTTGGCGGCGAGTTCGTGAGCAAGAGCTTCTTCGTTGATGTACTCGTTTTCTTTAGCAATATTGATCGCTTTGTCGTACATCTCGATCGCTTCTATTTTTTGGTCTAAAACCCGATGCCGTTCAGCCTCCACTAGATAGAATTTATGCAGATGATTCATGGGGGCATGATGCGCCCATTTCTGCATTTTTTCTTGATTAGCTTGTACTCTGTCAAGAATCCCCTGTTGCTCTGACTGTGGAGTGTCAGAATACACCGCCAACCACACCAAAGAATCGTAGAAATAGAAGATAGCAACAACGGGCATTCCTACCACTGCATCTAAATACTTCTGTGCTATAGCGATATTCTCAATCGCTTCTGAGTAATTTTCAAACCAATAACAAAGTAAAAGTTTGTTTAAATATATGTATGCAACCCCCACTTTATCGTTCGCTTGCTGGTAAAATGGCAACTTCATCTGCTCATCGCAGGCTTCACCCTTTAGAAGGCAGTAATTCTCACTTTTTCCCAGCAAATTCAAGATAGCCTGCCAATAGATTTCTATATAATTAAGCGCTGTTTCTTGCTTAATTTTATGAAGAGCATCTCTGTTTCTTGCTATCTCTCTTTCCAGGACAGTCAGTTCTTTGCCACTATAGTAAGCTGAACAGGAGGACTGTAATAAATTATAGCCTGCATATTCTAAATCTCCTGCCTCCATTCCGCTAGAGTAAGCTGACACCAAAGGCTCTAAGGTTTCTCTGAGATGCTCTTTGCAATGTCGGATAAATAAATTTACTATGAAGGCTGTCTTGGCTTTGATTTCTTGAGAATTTAACTTTGACACTAGACTTAAAGCCAATTGACCGAACTGATAACCTGACTCAATATCTCCCACAACTCCACAAAGAAGAAAACCATAATTGGCGTAAGCAAAGGGAGAAACAGAAGCATTCCCATATTGGACGGATAATTGTACTTGTTTGCACACCGTCAAAGGCAACAGTGCAGGAGCAGCAATGTATGCAGGAGCAAAGATACTTGATAAAAGTCTCATAGCTGCTAGTTTATAGGAATCGCTCATTTGAGGCAGGTCAACTAAATCTTCAATTCGCAAGCCATTCAAAATTACCGAAGTTTCCCCTAGTGCCTGCCCGATATCTGACGAGTTTGGCTCCGAGGGAAACTCTACCCCCAACTGCTTTAAAAATTGTAGTCCCGTATTCAGTGCTTCCTGTAGATTATTTTGCGCCATATAAGCTTGCATCTGTACTTCATATACCTTCACTTTGTCCAGTAGCGTTTTGGCGCAGTTTTCCACGACAGATGCTAATTTTTCCATCAGGTCAAAGTCACCGCTTAGATATGCCGCCTCTGCTGCTTCGGTATGCAGCGCTAATGTTAATTCGTATTGATGGAGCCAACTATTTACTGCCAGTAATTCCCGGCCCATATTGAAATATTCAACCGCAGCAGAATAGGCAGTAGCAGCTTTGGCTTTCTTTCCAGCAAATAGATTCAATCGTGCTAATTGTTCCCGTTCTACTTCCTGGGTAATTAGCCCTACTCCCACATTTAAGTGGTTTACAATATCAAAAATTCTTTCTTCTCGATCTGCTTCTGGCGTATTCTCTAACAGCAGTTGACCGATTTTTAAGTGAGTCGATCGCTTTTGCTCTTCGGGAATCAGGGAATAGGCTGCTTGTTGAACCCGATCGTGTAAAAACTTATATTTGGGTAATTGGTCATGGGTAATTGGTAATTGGTCAGATACCTTCCCATTACCGATTACCGACTTGCTATTCCCCTCTGCTTGATAAAACTTATAAACTTCGCTTATGGGTAAAATTAGCCCTTCTTGTAGTGCCTTCCATAAAGCGGATGCGGTTTCTACGGCAACTTTTTCATTAATAATTGCCAGGGTCGCCAAATCGAACTGATTGCCAATACAGGCTGCCAGCTTCAAAACTTCTTGCGTTTGAGTTGGCAACTTTTGCAACTGAATCGCCACAAATTTAACCACATCATCGGTGAGGGCTAGCGATCGCACTCGTGCAATATCGCACTGCCAATAGCGGGTATCTAAGTTAAAAGTGATCGATCCATCTTCGTGTAAAGACTTGAGGAATTGAGTTACAAAAAATGGATTACCTTGAGTTTTTTGATAAACCAATTCGGTCAAGGGTTCCGCTAACGGTTTAGAACAAGCTAGAGTGTCGGCAACTAAACAATTTACGCCCGCTCGATCGAGCGGCGCTAAGGTAATAGTGTTCACCTTTGCTTGAGTTTTTTGAATCTCTGCTAACGTTAGCATGAATGGATGTGCTGGAAAAACTTCGTTATCCCGATAAGCTCCTATTAATAATAGATAGGCGTTATCAGTAGCACTTATCAGCAGTTGAATTAATTTTAACGATGCTGAGTCTGCCCATTGCAAATCGTCTAAAAAAATCACTAAAGGATGTTCTTTTCTTGCGAAAATTTGAATAAATTTCTCAAACAATAAATTGAATCGATTTTGAGCGGCACTGCCAGAAAGTTCTGGGACTGGCGGTTGCTGTCCGATAATACGTTCTAGTTCGGGAATGACTTCAATTATCGCCCCAGCGCTATCGCCCAAAGCTGCCAAAATTTCCAACTTGCATTGTTCAACTTTAGCATCTGTTTCCGATAGCAATTGTCTCATAAAGTCGCGAAAAGCTTGGACAAATGCTGAAAAGGGAAGGTTACGTTGGAATTGGTCGAATTTGCCTTTAATAAAGTATCCGCGCTGTCTCACAATTGGTTTGTGAACTTCGTTGACAACAGCGGTTTTGCCAATGCCGGAGAAACCGGCAACGAGCATCATTTCGGCGCTGCCGGCACTCACGCGCTCAAACGCCGCTAGCAGGGAGAATACTTCGCTTTCTCTACCGTATAATTTTTCGGGGATGATGAAGCGATCGCACAAATCTCGCTGCCCTAAATCAAAGTTAGCGAGCTTCCCTGTCTCTTGCCACTGGGATAAGCAAGTTTCTAAGTCGTACTTGAGTCCTAGGGCGCTTTGATAGCGAGCTTCAGCATTCTTCGCCATCAGTTTGCTTACCATCTCAGACAGCACCAATGGAACGCTTTTGTTGACACTTGAGGCTGGGAGTGGCTGTTTGGCGAGGTGGCAGTGTACCAAATCTATGGGGTCATCCGTTTGGAAGGGTAACTTTCCTGTTAGTAATTCGTAGAATGTTACTCCTAGCGAGTAGAAATCTGTACGGTAATCAATGCCTCGGTTCATTCGCCCAGTTTGTTCGGGAGATATGTAAGGTAAGGTGCCTTCAAGGACGTTGGGATTTTGAATTTCTTGGGTTTCGCGAGGCAGCAGGGAAGCGATGCTGAAGTCAATCAGCTTCACTTCTTTGCTGGTGGGGTTAATTAAAATGTTGGCCGGTTTGAGGTCTTTATGGATGACGTGGTGGCGATAAAGTCCGTCAAGGGCGTTGGCAATTTGAATTGCAATGGGAAGAAACTCGTTAATGGGCAAGCCTTCTAGGGGCTCCTTGCTCTCGACTGCTAGACGAGCGAGGTAGCTACTCAAGGAGATTCCGCCAAAGTCTTCCATTACCAGAGCATAGTGGTTATGGTAGTTTTCCAGGCTGTATGCCTTGACACTGCCGGGGATCTCTAAGTTTTTAGCAATGACGTACTGGTTGCGGAAGTGAACTAGCTCGTTGAAGCGGGGAAAGTCATTCCGCAGCAGTTTGATCACGACGGGCTCCCCATTTGAAGTGCGAAGACCGCGATAAACTAGAGTGCGATTACCTACGTATATTTGCTCGTTAATGTGATATCCTAGAAAAAGATTTGTTATGCTAGCCATATCTACGTATTCCTACTGCTTCTTTCAAGCATGAAGATTCTTAGAGTTCATATCTACTATTTTCGCTCTATCTGCGGTGCTATTCATTAATTACATTTTTCTTAATATATTTTGAACAACCAATTATGAAAGAGCGATGTTAAGAGCAAGACTTAATCTTTTATGTAAGAGATGTTGAGACGGGAGTTGAGACTTAGTAGAAAATGACTCCGCGATCGCTGATGGAACGACAGCAGTTCATTGAAGAGGAACTTAAGAAGCTCATTAATAGGGGTGGCATCATTATGGATAGAAAGGAAATGTCCCAAATGCCAATCCACTCAAATCCGTAAGAACTGCCACCGTTGAGCTAAACAAAATTACTGCTGCCAAGTTTGTGGGCGTCAGTCGATTTGAGATTTGAGATTTACTGCACAAATGAATCTGGGAGATTCAACAAGAGTCTAAAACTTTTGCCTCTCCACCACTCGTGTCAGCAAGTAAGTATCTGTTTTTGGGCGCGGTAAAAAAGGCTGCGCTGGCTCTACCAGATGCTCCCAAGGTGTCATAAATCCTTGAAATAGGCTTCGTTGATGAGTTACAAACGTTTGTGGCTAAAAAAATACAAATTAGGGTTATGCACAACTGCCAACATTTTTCGGCCAGGCATCTTAGCGTGAGTTCTGGACGATCGCTGACCAGACTTGCGCGCAAACTCTGACTGTAATCGGTGAAATTTTATCAATTTCTTGATACAATTGATGTTCGCGGCCCGAGGGTTGACTTCACAATAAGACAGGTTTCACCAGTTGTGAACCGCGCTGCTACATTGCACCTACCGACTGAGCGGGCAGGTGGCTTTTGTGTCTGCGGGCGCTGACGAAAGCAACTCAACAGCGCAGTAAGCAAAATAACGCTAAAGTTACTATCTACCCGAGTCCGCTGCAAGGCTACCCTTGCGGACTCAGGAAAAAAACACCCAAAAAACTCGTGAAGCGCAGCTATCCCGTAGAGAATCGCCTGCAATGTATCTAGTTGCAGGGCGGCAATTTCCCAAAGAATCACTGCCTTTTAACAGCAGGGTATTCTAGGAGACATCTCCGAGACGATGCGAGCGAGATAATTTAAAATCTGCAAACAGGGTTTCAGTGCTAAGTAGAGGCAGTAGCGAGGTAAATTTTTATCAATCAGCTTCCAATATGCTGTTTTAAAGTTTACTAGGCTCCCACCGCTCGGCAGCCTTCTCTCTCCGAGCTCTAAAAACGCATCCACCACACAATCACGGAAATAACATTCAATCAACATGGGTAACACGATCGATCCAAACAGAAACAGAAACGTGCATCAGACTGAGCGAGGAACTCCCTATGCCGGCCAAAGCTGGTTGGTGGAAGAAAGAGATGCCTGCGGTGTGGGGTTTATTGCCAACCAAAGCGGTGAAGCCACCCACTCGATTATTGAGAAAGCGCTGCCAGCTTTAACTTGTCTGGAACATCGCGGCGGTTGCAGCGCCGACCAAGATTCCGGCGACGGTGCGGGTTTGATGACCGCGATTCCTTGGGAATTGCTGGATACTTGGTTTGCCGAACAGGGAATTGTGCCTCCCGCGCGGGAAAATTGCGGCGTGGGAATGCTGTTTCTGTCTCAAGATAAATTTCAAGCGACTATAGCGCGGCAGGTGGTTGAGCAAGTTCTGACCGATCGCGGGCTGACACTTGTGGGATGGCGCAAAGTTCCCATTGTACCGTCGATTTTGGGCGAGCAAGCGCTAGAAAATCAACCTCAAATCGAACAAGTAATTGTCAGTTCACCGCACTTAGCCGGAGACGAACTCGACAGACATCTATTTCTGGCGCGCCGCACGATCGGACACGCGCTGTCAAATCGCCCCAACTTCACCCGCGAAGACTTTTATACTTGCTCTTTCTCCTGCCGCACGATCGTCTATAAAGGCATGGTGCGATCGGCCGTACTGGCAGAATTTTACCCAGACCTGAAAAATCCCGCTTATAAAAGCTCTTTTGCCGTCTATCACCGGCGCTTCAGCACCAACACCCTGCCCCGCTGGCGCTTAGCCCAGCCCATGCGCTTGCTGGGACACAACGGAGAAATTAACACGCTGTTGGGCAATATTACCTGGATGAAGGCGCGGCAAGCGAATTTAGCTCACCCGAATTGGAGTCAAGCTGATATCGACACGTTTAACCCAATTGTCAATCCTGAAAGCAGCGATTCGGCAAACTTGGACAACGTGATGGAGTTGTTGGTACACTCCGGCCGCACCCCCCTGGAATCCCTGACAATTCTGGTGCCCGAAGCTTACAAAAATCAGCCGGATTTGGCTGACTATCCAGAAATTGTCGATTTTTACGAATATTACAGCGGCATTCAAGAACCTTGGGACGGCCCCGCACTGCTGGTATTCAGCGACGGGAAACAAGTAGGTGCTACGCTCGATCGCAACGGTTTGCGGCCGGCCCGCTACTGCATTACTAAAGATGGTTTGGTAATTGTGGCTTCCGAAGCAGGAGTTATCGATATTCCCGAAGCAGATATTGTCGAAAAAGGCCGTTTGGGGCCAGGACAAATGATTGCAGTTGACCTGCAAACTCAAGAAATTCTCAAAAATTGGCAACTCAAACAGCGAATTGCTAAGCGGCATCCCTACGGCGAATGGCTGCAACAAAACCGCGAAACCTTGGAACCGCAGCCTTTTGCAGAAACAGCAACCCTCGACTCGCAAACGCTGTTAGCAACCCAAACTGCTTTCGGTTATACAGCCGAAGATTTGGACATGGTGATCGTCGAGATGGCGAGTTCTGGAAAAGAACCGACTTTCTGCATGGGCGATGACGTTCCCTTGGCTGTGTTGTCAGAAAAGCCTCAGTTGCTGTACAACTATTTCAAACAGCGGTTCGCTCAAGTGACAAATCCGCCGATCGACCCCCTGCGCGAGGGGATGGTGATGTCGCTGACGATGAATGTGGGCCTGCGGGGCAATTTACTGCAAGCAATACCAGAAAATGCCAAGCGGCTGAAAATTGATTCCCCCGTACTCAACGACGCTGAACTGTCTGTCTTGAAAGACCAAAAGTCTTTCCTAGCTACCGAATTGTCAACGCTTTACAAAATTGCGGCCGGGCCTGGAGGTTTGAAAACCGCAGTCGAGCAACTTTGTCAAAACGCGGCTCAAGCGGTGCGCGAGGGTTCAAGGATTCTGGTTTTGAGCGATCGAGCATCGAAGGAAGAAGGAAGAAGGAAGAAGGAAGAAGGAAGAGGGGAGAAGGAAGAGGGAGATTTATCGGCTGTGGGATTGAGTGCAGAATGCACTTATATTCCGCCCTTCCTGGCAGTTGGTGCGGTTCACCACCACTTAATTAGCGTGGGCCTGCGGATGCAAACTTCGCTGGTTGTGGATACCGCCCAATGTTGGAGCACTCACCACTTCGCTTGTTTGCTGGGTTACGGGGCGGTGGCTGTTTGCCCTTATTTGGCATTGGAAAGCGTGCGCGCCTGGTGGTCTGACCCCAAGACTCAAAACTTGATGCAGCACGGCAAAGTTCCCAATATTACCGTGACGCAGGCTCAAGCTAGATACCGCACAGCGGTGGAAAACGGCTTGCTGAAGATTATGTCGAAAATGGGGATTTCGCTGCTGTCTAGCTATCAGGGGGCGCAAATCTTTGAGGCGATCGGCATTGGCGGCGATCTGCTCGATTTGGGTTTCAAAGGCACTGTTTCCCGCATCGGCGGTTTGAGTGTGGCGGAACTGGCTAATGAGGTAATGTCTTTCCACAGTCAGGCTTTCCCAGAATTGGTTCTGAAAAAGCTGGAAAATTTCGGCTTCGTGCAGTACCGCCGGGGCGGTGAATATCACATGAACAGCCCGGAAATGGCGAAGGCTTTGCACAAGGCTGTGACTACTTTTAAGGCTCACACTAACGGTAACGGCAATGGGGCAGAACCAAAAATGGAACCAATTGGTTCCAAAAATTCTGAAACGGCTTACGATCACTACGAGGTTTACAAGCAACTGCTCGAAAACCGCCCGGTAACGGCTTTGCGGGATTTGCTGGATTTTGTGAGCGATCGCCCTTCTATTGCGATCGAAGAAGTAGAATCTGTAGCAGATATTGTCAAGCGGTTCGCCACCGGCGGTATGTCCCTCGGCGCTTTGTCCCCGGAAGCCCACGAAACTCTCGCGATTGCGATGAACCGCATCGGCGGCAAATCCAACTCCGGCGAAGGCGGCGAAGACCCGGTGCGCTACAAAGTGCTAAACGATGTGAGCGCGGCCGGTCTCTCACAAACGCTACCTCACTTAAAAGGTTTGCAGAACGGCGATACAGCTTCTTCATCCATCAAACAAGTAGCTTCGGGACGCTTCGGGGTGACTCCCGAGTACCTGATGAACGCCCAACAAATCGAAATTAAAATCGCACAAGGTGCGAAACCAGGTGAAGGCGGTCAATTGCCAGGGGCGAAAGTGAGCGAGTACATTGCTTATTTGCGCCGGTCGAAACCGGGTGTGACGCTGATTTCGCCTCCTCCTCACCACGATATTTATTCGATCGAGGATTTGGCGCAGTTGATTTTTGACTTGCACCAAATCAATCCGCAAGCAGGAGTTTCGGTGAAGTTGGTGTCGGAAGTCGGCATCGGGACTGTAGCGGCGGGTGTCGCCAAGGCAAATGCTGATGTGATTCAAATTTCCGGCCACGATGGCGGCACCGGTGCTTCGCCACTGAGTTCGATTAAGCACGCAGGTTCTCCGTGGGAACTCGGATTGACAGAAGTTCACCGGGTGCTGATGGAAAATAAATTGCGCGATCGAGTTTTGCTGCGCGTTGACGGTGGCTTTAAAAGCGGCTGGGACGTGATTGTAGGCGCTTTGATGGGCGGCGAAGAGTACGGTTTCGGCACGGTGGCAATGATTGCAGAAGGCTGTATTATGGCTCGCGTTTGCCACATGAATACTTGTCCGGTGGGGGTGACAACTCAACAAGAACACTTGCGGAAACGGTTCCCCGGAACGCCGGAACACGTTGTTAATTTCTTCTATTTCGTAGCACAAGAAGTGCGGAGTTTGCTGGCGAAATTGGGTTATAAGTCGATCGCAGATATCATCGGCCGCGCGGATTTGCTGAAAATGCGCGATGGGGTGACACTAACTAAAACCCAAGCGATTAATTTGGATTGTTTGATTAAGTTACCGGATACTAAGAACGATCGATCTTTCTTGGTGCACGAACCCGTCCACAGCAACGGCGCGGTTTTGGATGACGATTTGCTGGCGGATGCTGAGATTCAAAGTGCGATCGCCAATCACGGCACTGTTAGCAAGAATGTAAAATTGGTGAATACCGATCGCACTGTGGGAGCGCGTTTGGCAGGTGCGATCGCACAGCAACACGGCAACACGGGCTTTAGCGGTCAAATCACCCTCAATTGCACTGGTAGCGCGGGCCAAAGCTTCGGCGCGTTCAATTTGCCGGGGATGACGCTGGTACTGTCAGGCCAAGCCAATGACTACGTTGGTAAAGGAATGCACGGCGGCGAAATCGCGATCGCACCGCCGGCTGGTGCGACTTATGATGCTTCCGAAAATGCGATCGTCGGTAACACTTGTTTGTACGGCGCGACGGGGGGAACTCTGTTGGCTGCGGGTAAAGCTGGCGAACGGTTTGCGGTCCGCAACTCGATGGCGAAAGCTGTGATCGAGGGTGCGGGCGATCACTGCTGCGAGTACATGACTGGCGGCGCGATCGTGGTGTTGGGAAAAGTCGGCCGCAACGTCGGCGCTGGAATGACTGGCGGCTTGGCTTATTTCCTCGATGAAGATGGCAGTTTCCCGGCTCACGTCAACGGGGAGATTGTGAAGGTGCAGCGCGTTTGTACGGCGGCTGGGGAGGCGCAGTTGAAGGAGTTGATTGAGGCTCAGCGCGATCGAACCGGCAGCAAGAAAGCTGAAAAGATTTTAGCAAATTGGTCGGAATATTTGCCTAAGTTCTGGCAAATTGTGCCGCCGAGTGAAGCGAATTCGCCGGAGGCTTCGGAACAAAAGATTGCTGTGGAAGTTTAATTTTCCAGTTGGTTAAATAGATCGGGGGCGACGCGAGTTGCCCCTTTTTTCATCTATTTAAGTTACACTAATGTGTAATCTTTAACTGCCTCGCTCTGAAGGAATTCTTGATAAGCCGATTCATCTCCAAAAGAGTCGATCGAAACCTGAGATTTTGGCATGGGTATCAGCGGAGTTTCGACGGGGACATATTTGCAGTATCCAACTACAACCGCCTCAAACTCGTTATTCGGTATTGCTGTCGGGTACTCCTCCACCCTCACCACTTCCCAGTCTCCAGTGCGGTAATGGGTGGTAGAACCGGAACCGTCAGCGCTGTGAAACTCCAGCAATCTGTACCCCGGTGCGGGGATAGGTGCGTTGGATGAGTCAAAATACTCTGCAAGGATATCAGTGTATGCCCCTGTGTGGGCTAACAACCTATTATCTGCCCCCTCTTCTTCAGTCCATTCAGCACGAAAAATCATGTATTTTCTACCCATTGGTCAATCCTCCTCGGTTTCTTCCAGGTAATCGGGGAATTCGGTTTTGCCATTGAAAACGCAATCCCACTTGAGAATGGGATTGTTTTGGTTGCGCTCAATCCGTAACAACTTCCAACCATATTTTTTTTCCATTGCTGTACATCGCCAGCGATCGGTAACGGAATGGTTAGAGGTGACTTGTTCTGGCTGTTGGTTTTCACTCACAATGCTTCTAAATCTCGATCGCTAACCCGAACTAGCAAATCACCGACTTCGCAATTTAGAACCTCACACAGCCGATCTAAAGTGTCCAGGGGAATAGATTTTGCCTTGTTTCTCTCGATTTTTTGAATGTTAGCCAGCGACATCTCCAGTATTCTAGCTAACTCGTTTTGAGAGATCGATCTTGATGTCCTGACATCTTTAAGCCTGATTTTCACAACCATTAATTAATAACTGCTCAATTAAATACTTTAGCTTACTCACAGTAGTCTAACCATTGGTATCTCTTATGTAAAGAGTACCAATGAATATGTAATTATCATGAGGCTAATCAGTGATAGTGTTACTAATGGTTGGCATACTAACTGTAGTGCCAAGCAGGAAACGTGACTGCGTTGCCCTGCCTGCTGCTAAACATTACCGAAAATCCTTGCTATCAAGGACTTTGAAGATTTGGGGGAACATCCAGAACCCACGTATAGGGCAGATACAGCCACAGTGCAGCAACGACACTCCCGCAGCAGGTGAGACAGGAAGTGAGAATTAGTGGCGATCGCTTCTCTACAATTGTTTTTAGGACAGGCGCGATCGCCCATAAAGATAAAATAGTGAATTCAGAATCTCCATATTTGATAATTATTGCCTGTTCTCGGCGCAAACTATTTGACACAAACTTGTTGCCTGCCATAGAAAGATACGACGGCCCCACATTTCGTCTGTTACGGCGTTTTCTGCGAGATCGACCGTCAGCTTCCTTGGATATTTATATTTTGTCAGCGAAGTTTGGACTGATACCCAGTGACTATCCGATTCCAGATTATGACGAAAAAATGACAAGAGCTCGATCGCGCCAACTGCAACCAGAGGTGATTGCTAAACTCAAAAATATCCTCAACGCCAAGCCATATCAACAACTTTGCATTTGTTTAGGTCGAGATTATTTCCTTGCACTGGATATAGCAATTCCATTTGAGATGTAAATATGGATTTCTCTGGTAAAATAGGAAAGTTTGATAATAAATGAAAGGGAA
>NZ_JAUBRO010000048.1:0-51781 GCF_036701945.1 Microcoleus sp. MON1_C1
TGCTTACTTAAATGACTTAATTGGTAAGCGAAGAAATACTTTAGTATAAATACTCATCGCAAAAGTGACACGCTCCCAAACATCAGCGTATCCAACAACAACTCGATAGCCTCGAAAACCAGTATGATGTGTTAAGCGAAAAGATAGCTGCTTTACGAGAAGATTCAGCGATCGAATCCGACACTGCTCAAAAGTTTAAGCTAGAAAGACAAATTGAGAAAGCTGAATCAGAAAGAACGCAACTCGATGGGCAAATTGAGGATTTGGAGAAGAAGCTTAAGGCTGACTAGAAATTATTGATTTAACTACATTTAATCAAAAAATCATGACTGAAGTTGGTGACGTGCCTTCGATGCTTGAAGCTTTTTCCAGGCTGCTTCCAACCCAGGTGGTGGTGGCAGGGTAGCAATGCGGGCCACGATCTCGCGATTTTGTTCTTCGTAGTATTGCCGAAGTTCCTCAGTTTCCTTAAGAACAACTTGGTATTCAGCCTCAAATTCAGCCCAATTTGTATCTATTTAGGAGAGGGCTGCATTAATTTGATCCTCTGTCAAATCAAACAGGGCTCGAATAAATTTAGGGGGATATTTACGGTTACGTAGTCCCTCACGTCGTAGAGAGTGATGCGCGTACCTGCGATCGTCAATCCACGCTCTGTACGGATAATAGCCGGCGGCTTATTAGATACTAAGCTCATACTCACAGCCAGTTGCTAACTTATCTTGATGTTACCTCAAACTGAGTCGATTTAACAACATTCATTCCCGCCGCCGCAAATCTTTGAAAAGCTGCATCTGCTTGTTCCGTAAAATCCACAACACCGGGAACAACCACAGGCGAAGTGCAATCTTCCAGCAAATAAACCTTCTTTGCCCAATTCGGATCTCGCGCCAAAATTTCCGTTAACAAATCATCAATTGTCCAAGCAACGCAGTGACTTTTGGCTTGTCCCGCAATAATTACTGCATCAAAATCGAGCAATTTATCAATAAACTTAGCATTCTTTTCCGCAATCGGATTGCCGTCGAATCCATCTAAAACTTCCGGCCGCAAAACCGAATAGTTTTCTGTCAGTGGATTCCCGCCTTTGATTTCAAAAAGTGCTTGGCTGTTGCGGGCTATAGTATGAAAAAATACTGCTTCTTCCACCGCAGAAACCAGGGCGTGTCCGATGCCGCCCAGCATCGAGTGATAGGGCCAAATTGTCAGGGGATATTTCCCATCGTCGCTGAGTTGTTTGACGTAGTGGCAAGCCTGTTTTTCTAGTGCTGAAAGATTGCCGCAGCTGATGCTGTCGGCGACGGCTGGATTGACTTTCCATATGCCTTTTTGGACATCTTCGAGTGTAATAGAAGTTGCCGCTGGTAGGGGGTGTTCGCCTGCTTCGTCGATCCAAAAAATTGGATGAAAAATTTGCAGGGCGGTGTGGGTGTCCATTGTCGGTGCAATGGTGGTAATTGCATTTAAATTGCGATAGATGAATTCGCACAGCCGCAGGTTATCATCAACTGCACCGCTACCGGAACGCCCCCCGACAAATAATTCAAATTCGGGCAAACAAAAGGTATTTTGGGCATCGATTATCATCAAACAAATGCGGTTTGTGTCCCTTGCGGCTGGCTGGATGTTGTGCTGTTTGGCCCAATCTTTCGCTTGGGCGGCGCGTTCTCGGTAGGGGACTCGCCAGACTTCGCCTACTTTTTTCGGGTCGAAATGTTCGGGGGTTGGGAGTTGGGCTTTTGGTGTCATGACCTATCGCTTGTAGGGTAGTTTACAGTAATAATTTAAGTTTGCAGTATAATGCTGATAAATATTTGCGGGTGAATCATGGCTAAAGAACGAATCCAAGATTATGCTAGGGTAAAATTTAAACGCATAGTGTTGTTTTTTTCAATCGCACTTTTACTCGCTCTCTTAATTGTAGCAACTAGATCTGCCTACGTTCAAGATGTTTTGAGAACTCTGTTAATGCGGATCGAAGATTTAGGCTGGTGGGGGCCAGTGGCTTTTGTAGCTATTTACAACTTGGCTACTGTGCTGTTTGTACCGGGTTCGGTACTGACGCTGGGAGGGGGGGCGATTTTTGGTTTGTGGTGGGGTTCTGTTTACGTTTTTGCGGCGTCAACTTTAGGTGCTGTATTTGCTTTTGCGATCGGGCGCTATTTGTGCCGCGATCGCGTGGTAAAATATATGGAATCTCACCCCAAGTTTAAAGCTCTGGATCGCGCAGTTTCCCAACAAGGATTAAAAATAGTTTTTTTGGCTCGTCTTTGTCCTTTATTTCCTTTCAATTTATTGAATTACGCTCTGGGAATTACTCAGGTTTCTTTGAAAGATTACGTGCTGGGTTCCTTGGGCATGATACCGGGTACAATTATGTACGTTTACTCCGGTTCTTTGGTGGGTAATATTGCGGCGATAGGCCCGATATGTCAGTCAACAAATCCCCAAACAGAAGCAGCAAAATGGTCGCTCAATATCCTCGGTTTTCTGGCTACTTTTGCGGTAACTGTTTTTCTCACTAGGATAGCCAGCAAAGCTTTGGAAGAAAGTATTTAATTAGGAGGATTTGCGAATGCCGGAGTCAAAAGTCGATCGCGTAACTGTCCCCCCGATGGACGAACACAACCAGAAATTAGTCTCCTATTTGCATCCGCCCGATTGGGTAAACCCGCAGCCCGCTAGCAGTTATAATTTAGTAGTAATTGGTGCTGGCCCCGCCGGATTAATTGTGGCTGCGGGTGCGGCAGGTTTGGGCGCGAAAGTTGCTTTGATTGAAAAACATTTAATGGGCGGCGACTGTTTGAATGTCGGTTGCGTGCCGTCAAAAACGCTGATTCGTTCGTCTCGTATTGTCGGCGATATCTGGGAAGCAAATAAATTTGGTGTTAACGTTTCTAACGGTGCAGAAGTTGATTTTGCTGCTGTGATGGAACGGCTGCGCCGCATCAGGGCGGAAATCAGCGATGTTGATTCTGTTCAACGCTACCAGCACAAATTAGGAGTTGATGTTTTTTTAGGTTCCGGTCGTTTTACTAGCAATAATACAGTAGAAGTTGCAGGTCAAACTCTCCGCTTTAAAAAAGCAGTAATTGCCACAGGTGCAAGGGCGCTACAACCGCAAATTCCCGGCTTGCAGGAAGCTGGATATCTGACAAATGAAACGGTTTTTAACCTCACACAAAGACCTCACCGTTTGGCAGTAATTGGCGCAGGGCCGATCGGCTGCGAATTGGCTCAAGCATTCCGCAGGCTGGGTTCGGAAGTCGTATTGCTGCACAAAAATGCTCAGATTTTAGACAAAGAAGATGCGGATGGTGCTAAAATCGTGCAGCAGGCTTTTGTACGCGAAGAAATTAAACTAATACTAGAATCCCAAATAGAGCGCGTTGAGAAAACAAATGCAGGCAGAGTAATTTATTATAAATCTCAAGGTAAGGAAGCATCGGTAACAGTAGATGAAATTATTGTTAGTATAGGGCGATCGCCCAACGTGGAAGGGTTGAATCTGGAGGCGATCGGTGTCGAATACGATACACAAACAGGCGTCTTTGTCAACGATTATTTGCAAACTACTAATCCCCGCATTTATGCCGCCGGCGATATTTGCATGAAACATAAATTTACTCACGCTGCTGATTTTGCCGCGAGAATGGTAATTCAAAACACTCTATTTTTCGGACGCAAAAAGCTCAGCGCTTTGACGATACCTTGGTGTACTTACACAAACCCGGAAATTGCGCGCGTCGGATTGGGCGATCGCGAGTTGCAAGCCGCAGGGATTGATATCGATACGTTTTTGATTCCTTTCGATAAAGTCGATCGGGCAATTATTGACGGCGAAGAGGAAGGATTTGTGAAAATTCACGTCAAAAAAGGCAGCGATAAAATATTAGGTGCAACTATTGTAGCGCCACACGCTGGGGATATGATCGGCCAGATTACTTTGGCAATGGTTAACAATATTGGTTTGGGAAAGATTGCTAGCACAATTCAACCGTATCCGACACAAGCTGAGGCAATTCGCAAAGCCGGAGATGCTTACAATCGCACTCGTTTGACTCCCTTTGTGAAGAATTTGTTTAATAAATGGCTGGCTTGGACGCGATAAATAATATCCAATCCGGTCGATCGCACGCGATATCTGTAGGACACGGCAATGCCGTGTCCCTACCCGTAACCCGTTCATTAACCGCATTTGGGATAATTTGAGACAATTTGGGTATTTCAAAAATCCCCTTCATCTACTTGAAATACAGTCATTCCCAACGACCGCCACATATCAACAACTTGCTGGCGATCGTCCAACACAAACTTAACATTATATTTTCCTTCAATATGTCGCCGATAGAACTCCTCTTTAATAATCGAATCCTTCCTCATATCTCCGGTTTTCCGCATATAAAGACTGGCATAATTGACCTCGTACTGCTGCAACCATTTTTTAGTTTGAGGCTGACAGTCATCTGTTCGGCCCGACACTACAATGATATTAACGCTAGACTGCCACTTGCGAACGGTATCTAAAACTGGCTGATTTGGCAAATCGCGATCGCACGTAGAAGCATCAAAAGGATTTCTGCCGTTGAGAAGTGCCAGGGTACCGTCCATATCGACAATAATTGCATCCGGCAAATCCGGGTTATATTCCGGCAGCGCAACCGGAACACGAACGTACTTATTGTACATCTTCATAATCACATCTTTGCCCACCGAATTAAGTCTTTTCAAATCCCGTTTAATACATTCCTCTACCGGAACTTGGAGAAAAGAATCATTAACTTCCACAACAGCTTTACCTTTAACCAACTCCTTGATATGCTCGATGTGAGGGCCAAAATTAGTATCATCAACAATGACGTGTTTGCCACTTTCCAAAGCCATCAAAATAATCGTATCTCTCAATTTCACAATAAACTTTTCATTGGCCGGCGACCAATGAGAAGCGTGAGCCATTTCTCTGAGCAAATCTTTATTGCTACGCACCCACTTTGCAGGTTCAGACAGCAGCAATTCCCTAGCAAATTGAGATTTTCCCGAAGCAGGCAAACCAACAAGTACAATAACTCTTTTCATGGTAAGTAGAAGGAAGTTCGGCAACGGATTCTGTAACGGATGTAACGGATGTAACGGATGTCAGGAAGAAGGAAGAAGGAATAATGCTCATACAGCAAGCTTTTTAGCCACCTGTATCTTAGGTTTAATTAGGTGCATTGACTTCTTTATTCTGTCACCTAAATATAATGTTAATCTTCGTTCGTAGTGAGGATGTTAGTCCTCCTTCAAGAAACGACTGTAGTCGTTACTACAAACCTAGATGGAGGTAATCTAAACCCAATAGCTCCTCTATTTTATGGATTGTAACATCACGGAGAGCTTCTTTCACTCCCGCAACTCTTCGGGCCCGCAAAGAAAACAAAATGCCGGAATACGGCAAATCTTTCACAGCTAATGCAAAATCTTTCTGAAGTTCGATATGTTCGTGCTGTCGGTAAGCTTCCTCGATTTCTTCAACCAAAGATTGATATTTGTTCTTAACTTTTTGATACAACTCACTCCACTCAGGAAAATAAGCTAAAAACTCTTCTCCTTCATTAGTTAAAACAATTTCTATCAGGCGGCGGGTCGAAAACCCTTCGCGCAGATGGGAAATCGCGACATATTGCGGAGACTTAACTTTAACTCTGTTGAAGTTAGCGTCGCAGATAATATACCCTTCCGAATCCATCGGATCTAAATGTTGAGCCGCTTCGATAACTTCTTTCCAGCTAGTTAAAGGATAGGATGCGACCAATTCCCATCCGTATTTATTTGCCCAAAGACTCGGGTCTGTTTCTACTAGCGTTTGAGTGTTGCGAACCCCGTGCAGCACGATTTGATTGTTTTTTGGCTGGACAACTATTCTATTGTAAGGCGTGATCAATTCAAAGATAAAACACTGGTCGGTTTCTTCCGGCAATTGATATCCCAATTCTTGCCAGACTTTCCAAAAAAGTTCGGCAAAGCTGAACCCAAAACCATTAACTTCGCCGGCGGCGTCGGGAGTGCCGCTAGATTGCACTCTCCATTCTCCCTTGTAAAAATACAGTACAGTCAGAGAACCGTCTAGTTTTTCATAAACTTTGGCATTTCTCCAATCAATTGCAGCGGCGTGAATTTCTCCGTAATTAAAAAATTTGTCGTAGGGATAAGAAACTATCTGCCAATCTTGAGATGAATCTAAAATAATGCCTCGGCACTGCTGGACTATTTTTTCGCCCAGGGGAGATTCTATCTGCGAGTATTTCAGACAGACTAGATCGGGATATTGGCGGTGGCGGGTAACTTTGATATGATAAGTTTCGGACAAGGTTTCCAATCCGTGCTGGCGTAAATAATCTTGCAGTTCCACGATCGACTCCTAAATTGCTCGCCTTCTCTATATTATATATGACTTCATATTCTGCCAACCTTGTCAAGATAGTCAAAAAACATTTTTCCCGGAAAAGCGAGTCTTAATTTGGTATTTTGAATTATGGTTGTACATACGTGAATGCGGTTCGCCGCCCAACTAAACTATTGGAATATTAAGGGAAAAGACCGTGAAGAATAAATTATTACTTTTGGCTACTTCTGCTTGTGTATTGACGGCTTTAGTACCTCCCTCGGTTGTTTTTGGATCTTCGCAATTGTCGCAGCGACAATCGGGAACAACACAAATTGCTCAAGGAGGCACTGCGTTTCCGGTAAAGGAAATTTTGCCAAAGTTAAAAGGCAAAACGCAAGTGCCTATTTTTATTCCCAGCAGGATTCCGGTTCCGCAAAAAATGTACTATCCCACTACAGCAGAAGCAAACAGCTATAGTATTTCAATCGAGTATAAACCAGATTGCGGTGGTACGACTGTTTGCACTTTTGGGTCAATTCAAGGTCAAAAAGGCGGGGAGTTTACTACAAAACTAGAAGGGGTAACTAAGACGTTAAAAAATGTCAAGCTTGCGGGCGGAGTGAAAGGAGTTTTTCATAACGGTTGCGGGGCTTACTGCACAGCAACTCTTCAGTGGAAAACTCAGGGTTTTATGTATACCGTAGCCATTAAGAACGGACGAGAATCTGATTTAATTTTAATAGGAAATTCTGCTATTCAAGCTGGGAAGCGTTAAGTTTAGCAGTCGGGGAGGCACAACTTCTATATGTAGGGTGCGTAAGGGCGCACCTTACCGTTATTGTATGATATATCTTAACTCGCACTCGCCCCTTACAAGATGCTATTGTTTTTTTTGCGCTGACCTACTTAGGGGGAAATCAGGATGAGGGGAAGATGGCTATTTGCGGCGATTTTTGCTTGTGTGGTGACTGCTTTTACGATTCCCTTCGGGATAGCTTCGCTTCACGCACCTTTGACACCAAACTCAGCGTTAGCAAGGACTGAACTCCCGATTACAGAGATCCGCTGGTTTAATTATTCCCCTGAAGATAGCTGGCAACCGATACAATTTATTGTGCCCGATCGCAACACTGCAAAATCTGCCGGCAGCCGCAAGTTGCGGTTGTACGATGTTCATATTGCCAAGATGTTTGAGATTTCTCATTTTCTGTGCAATCGCGATCGTGCTTCTGAAGGTTACAATTGGTCTTATCAAGCGGAAAATGGCAGTATTGAGATGGGACGCTTCAAAATTAGCTGCAATCTCGCCCGTTCCATAGCTCCAGCTTACGGCTTAGGGAAACCAGAAATTACAGTGATTCGCCGCCACTTCAACCTGAACAACGGCCGCCCTTCTATTGCGGTAGAGAAATATTCGATTCCCACTTTTAACATTGCTAAAAATAGAGTTGTGCAGTGGAGGGATTTTGTGCAAAAGTTTCCCCCAATCCCCGATAAGTCAGCAAACCAAGCTAACAGTATTTTTCCTGCGAGTAACATTTCTAGGCAAATCAAAGGCAAAACGCGAGTGCCTGTTTTTCTTCCGAGCATACTTCCTTTATCTAACACTCAGCAAGTTGATTTTGACGTGCAAGCAGGTTCCCACGGTTACATTGTGGAAATGTATTTAGGCAAAGGATGCCGCGCCGGAGCCTGTTATTTCGGCACCATCGAAGCTAAAAGAAATGAACCGTTTTCGCCTCCTTCGCAATTACCGCAGGATACTTACAGAAGCATTGAATTGGCCGGCGGCATCAGGGGGATTTATTTCAATAATTGCGGTGCTTACTGCACTGCTTTTGTTGAGTGGCAAAGGCTGGGGGTGTTATACCGAGTCACAAGGAAAAACGCACGGCAGCAAGAAGTTGTCCAGATAGCAAATTCTGCACTTCAAGCAGGACAGCGTTAAATTTTGGTTAGAAATGGAAAAGGTACGCGCCAGCGAAGCTATCTTCCCGCAGCGGTTCCTGAAGAGTAGGGAATCGCCCTTTGGTCACCGAAGCTGCTACAAATAAATCCGATCGCCCTTTTCCCCTCGCCACTACATTTCTCTCTCCAAATCTCGCAACCTTTGAGCTAATTCTTGCGAGCTGCTGCTGAGCTAACTCGTCATGCCAACCAGGTTCATCGGGTTCGACCCTAGGTAAATCTTACATCGCCGGTCACCTTTGCTTCGGAATGTCGATCGCCCCCGCGCCAGCGACGGGCAATGCTGGATGGGAAACATCATCAAGGCTCACTGCTACTGACGGTCAAAACCTGGTATTTCTATTTTATCGCCCGAATTGTCCCAACCAGCAATTAAAGTCCCCACCTGCGGTACGCTAGATCAGGTGAATATATTGGCTGATTTCAAGCTATCCTCCGATCGATCTTATGTCCCCAACCACATCTGCCCCTTCCCGAACCGTTCGCATCGGTTCCCGCAAAAGCCAACTCGCTCTCGTGCAAACGCACTGGGTGCAAGAACAGCTACAGAAACACTTCCCGGAACACACTTTTGAAGTCCACACCATGTCAACCCAAGGGGACATAATTCTTGATGTCGCCCTCGCTAAAATTGGCGATAAAGGACTTTTCACCAAAGAATTAGAAACGGGGATGATTAACAATGAAACGGACTTTGCCGTTCATTCCCTCAAAGATTTGCCTACCAATTTGCCTGAAGGTTTAATTTTAGGATGCGTCACCGAACGGGAAAATCCCGCTGACGCCTTGGTAGTTCACTCCAAGCACAAAGACAAGCAACTCGACACCCTCCCAGAAGGTGCAGTAATCGGCACTTCTTCCCTGCGGCGGCTAGCTCAACTGCGGCACCATTTCCCTCATTTTGAATTTAAAGATATTCGCGGCAATCTCAATACTAGACTCGCTAAATTAGATGAGGGCGGTTACGACGCGATTATTTTAGCAGTTGCCGGATTGGAAAGATTGGGAATGGGCGATCGCATCCACCAAATTATCCCTGCTGAAATCTCCCTTCACGCCGTCGGACAAGGTGCTTTGGGCATCGAATGCCGCGCTGGAGATACAGAAATCATGGCAGTGATTAAAGCTCTCGAACACTCGGAAACTGCCCAAAGATGTTATGCCGAACGCGCATTTCTGCGGGAATTAGAAGGTGGCTGTCAAGTGCCGATCGGCGTCAATACCAAAATAGAAAACGGTCAATTAACCTTAACCGGAATGGTATCGAGTCTCGACGGCAAGCGGTTCGTCAAAGATACTGTTTCCGGCGCCGCCGAGACTGCGGAAATGCTGGGAATTGACCTCGCTCACCGACTGCGCCAACAGGGTGCTAGTGCAATTTTGGAGGAAATATTTGTCCAAGTTCAACGTGGTTCCTAAAACCGCTCCGCATCTCTTTGTCAATGCTTTTAGACGTGATATATCGCCTTTTGTAAAATAAAAATAACAGGCGGTTTGCTTTGGCAAAACAGGTAGAGGAGCAGTCTGGTTGTAGATTTTTGATGGGATTTTAGGTAGGACTTGCGCGATAGATTTCAAAAATATCTGACTAATTTAGGACGCTCCGCACGGGTGTTAAGCAACCCGGTTTCTGATGTAAGTCTCGCTGTATAGCCCAAGATTTATGGTAAAAACCGGTTTTTTTTCGTAAGTCGTATAATTCTTAACCTACCCATCCACAATCTACAATCAAACATCCAAAATTAATCAGCAATTTATTTCAGGTAAAGGCCCAATATGAGCGCTAGAGAAATTCAATTAAAGCTGGAATTGAAAAAGGTTCAGCAACTGTATAGCAAAATGCAGGCCGACCAACAAGCTTTGCAGAAGCAATTGAAAGAGTTCAAAACTCAAGCAGGAAATTTGTCGGATGTAGTCGAGCAAGTCTTGCCGTCGATAGTGTCAATTTACGTCATGGATTGGGATACAGAAGAAGAGATTTCTTCTGGAAGCGGGTTCTTTGTATCGCCGGACATAATTGTCACGAACTATCACGTTGTAGAAGATATTGCCGATCAAGATTACTTCTATGAAGAAGATGAAATCGAACAGGTTTTAGTCGAAACTCACGACGGAAAATTGAGATTGGCCGAGGTGGTGTTTACTGGTAATGCTGAAGAAGATTTAGCATTACTCTTAATTAGCGATTTTACCTTCGACCCGAAAACAGGGGAACAAGTGGATTCTCCCCAAGAATATCCTCCCCTAGAGTTGTCTTTTGATGTGAAAGTGGGAGATAGAGTAATTGCTGTGGGCAATCCTTTGGGGCAGTTTGCTTCAACTGTAACTCAAGGTATTGTGAGTGCAATTCGCGAACCCGAGGAATATGAAGAAAGCGACGACGAAGATGATGTTGCTGAGGTGAAGGTGTTGCAAACTGATGCGGCGATTAATCCGGGCAATTCGGGCGGGCCGCTGATTAATATGGCAGGTCAAGTGGTTGGGGTGAATACGTGGGGATGGGAAGATGCTGATAATATTAATTTGGCGATCGCCTCTGAAGCTTTGGATGATTTTCTAGCGGGATTTGAGGAGACTTTTGAGGACAATTCTCAGAATTAGTCGGGAGTTATCCGGAGAGCATCTCATATTTGTAAAAACATTTCTTGTGGCTCCTTCCTTCTTCTTCTTTCCTCCTGTCTCCTGCCTCAAAACTGCAATTTCTAGCTTGGCTGCTTTCATTGAGATGCTCCCGTTGTCCGTAATATGTGATTCGGGCGTTGGCGAGGCCCTCGAAGAGGATCGCTCTTTTTCTCAGAGGGGATGAAAAAGGCGATCGCTATTTCCTTAATTACATACTGAGGGCTTTGCGTGCAGTTTTACTAATGCGTAAAGGTGAGCAGACTGCATACAATTTTTGATGTTTACCGTCCCTCAGAAAGTGACAGATAAATTTGATTAGATCGTGAAAATTCTCGCGGGAGGAGAGTACGGGCGATCGCTCTTTTTGTCACCGCACAGCGACGTGGATGGAAAAAGGGCGATCGCATTCTTGAATAAACTGCGATCGCTACAGCAACTCAGATTTATACTTGTTTTTGGACGGCGCGTTAATATTGTGTCGCTCGCCATTTAAACTTAATCTAGACTAACAATTTCAAGGAACACAAAAAAATAATGCGTATTTTATTTGTATCCGCCGAAGCAGCACCTCTCGCCAAAGTCGGCGGTATGGGCGATGTCGTCGGCGCTTTGCCTAAATTTCTGCGGCGCATGGGACACGATGTCCGCATCTTCATGCCCTACTACGGTTTTATCCCCGACAAAATGGACGTTCCCAAAAAACCTGTTTGGGATGGGGCTGCCATGTTCCAAAGCTTCTCGGTGTTTGAAACTGTTTTGCCGGGAACCGATGTACCTTTATACTTAATGCAACATCCATCTTTCTTGCCGCGCCGCGTTTACGGCGGTTTAGATGAAGATTGGAGGTTCACTTTCTTTGCCAATGCTGCGGCTGAATTTGCCTGGAATCATTGGAAGCCCCAAATTATCCACTGTCACGACTGGCATACGGGGATGATACCTGTTTGGATGAGCCACGATCCTGATATCAGCACAGTTTTTACTATTCACAATTTAGCTTATCAAGGGCCGTGGCGCTGGCGTTTGGAGCAGATGACTTGGTGTCCTTGGTATATGCAAGGTCACAATACCATGGCTGCCGCAGTACAGTTTGCCGATCGAGTAAATACAGTTTCCCCGACTTACGCCGAACAAATCAAAACCCCAGCTTATGGGGAAAATTTGGAAGGTTTGCTGTCTTACATCGGCGGTAAAGTATCGGGCATTTTGAACGGAATTGATACAGAATCTTACAACCCCGCCACTGACAAGTACCTCCATCAACAATTTAGTGTTGATACTATTGAAAAGCGCCCCGCTAATAAAATTGCGCTGCAAGAAGAAGTCGGTTTGGAAGTGAATAAAAATGCTTTTTTGATCGGCATGGTGACGCGGCTGGTAGAACAGAAGGGATTGGATTTGATAATTCAAATGCTCGATCTGTTCATGGCCTATACCGACGCTCAATTTATTGTACTCGGAACGGGCGATCGCTACTACGAAACCCAACTCTGGCAAATGACAGCCCGCTATCCCGGCCGGATGTCCACCCAACTACTTTACAACGAGGCCCTCTCCCGGCGCGTTTACGCAGGCTGCGACAGCTTCCTGATGCCCAGCCGTTTCGAGCCCTGCGGCATCAGCCAAATGCTCGCCCTCCGCTACGGGTGCGTGCCAATGGTTCGCCGCACCGGCGGTTTAGTCGATACCGTTTCTCATAACAACCCGATCGACAATACTGGTACAGGTTACTGTTTCGATCGCTACGAGCCCCTCGATTTGTTCACCTGCATGATCAGAACTTGGGAAGGTTTCCGCTACAAAGATAAGTGGAGAGAACTGCAACAGCGCGGCATGAGAGAAGATTTTAGCTGGGATATTTCGGCCCGGAAATACATCAACTTGTACAGCGATATTTTGGGACTGCCACCCGAAGAAACCGCTCCGCAACAAGAGCCGGAATTGAGCGTTGGCAAGGGTTAATTTTAGTAAGGTGCGTCAGTCGGTGTTTGATTCAAATGAATCGAAGGGCGATCGGCTGACACAGCTTACAGCTTAGTAAGGTGCATCAGTCGGTGTTTAATTCAATTTAATCGATCGACTGACTACTGACAAATTAATCAACAAATAAATCGAGAGGTAAATGACCGTAAGTTCCGCTAACTCCACCTTCTGAGGAAGATTGGCACGACACCAAAACGCCCCGGTAAGTTCCGGGATAGCCGTCAACATAATACGAACCCTTCAAAGTATTGAACTTAATATAAACCGAACCAGCAAAGGTCGAGACAGCATTGGGATCTAAAACAACTTGATATCCCAAAGCTTTTAAATAAGCTTCTAAAGCTAAAAATCCCTCATCCGTCGAAGAAGCGCACACTCCCAACATTTGATAATCCGACAAACTTGCTACCAGCAAAATCGCTTGACGGAGTGCCTTTTTTTCGAGGGGCGATGCTACAGATTGCATATCCAGACAAGTGAAATCTTTGAGGATTTGCTGTGCTTCTTCAACAGTTAGAGTAGTCGGGTTGTGAGTAGACATGAATTGCTCTGATATTTCCCAAAATTACGATCGACCATCGGGCACTCGTCAACGAATTTCTGTCATTGCAACCCTCAATCGACGGCGGTAACACTTGCACAAGTCCTGATTATAGCCCATTGTGTACTCTGGCAATCAATTCGGGCGATCGTCTTGGAGGGCTTGGCCAACGCCGGAATCGCACAAAAAAGCTAGTAGTTTTTACCCCCCTTTTCAAGTTTAGATCAGTCCGCGTTTTTTCAGCTTTGCTAGCGCATCTTCTGCTGCATTTTTCTCAGCATCTTTTTTGCTTTTGCCTTTACCTTCTCCATAAAGTTTCTCTGCAACATAAACTTTAGCGAGAAATTCCGGCTTGTGGGGTGTGCCTCCTGCTTGAACTGTCACGTATTTCGGGGGAGTCGTGTCACCATTGGCCTGTACCCATTCTTGAAAGCGATTTTTCGAGTCTACAGTCGATCTAGTTTCCACCACATTTTCGGGAACAGAATCAAACATTTGTTGCACAAAGTTGCGAACTTTGTCCATGTCTTGCGTGTCGAGATAGTAAGCGCCAATAAATGCTTCAAAAGTGCTGCTGAGCAAATTTGGATTAGTAATCCCACCTTCTCGATAAGCTCCTTTTCCGAGCCGCATTTTTAAGTCTAAACCTATTTCAGTAGCAAATCGGGCTAATTGTTTTTCATCTACTAATGCAGAACGTCGGCGAGTCAGTTGGTCTTCTCCCATTTCTGGATGACGCTGATAGAGATATTCGCCGCTGAGAAAAGTCAGCAAAGCATCGCCGAGAAATTCTAAGCGTTCGTTGTCTTCTTCGCGGAATGTGGGGTTTTCGTTGACGTAGGAACGGTGGGTGAGCGCTTGGCGCAGCAGTTTTTCATTTTTGAATTCGGGAAGGGTAATTTTGAGTTCTTGTGTTGAATTAGTTAATGGCATAGGAGTTTGGTAATGGTTATTGTTTGTAGACTTTTTTGTTGTTATGTGGACATGAAAGAGCCGCCGATAGCGGTAGGTTGGGAGAATCTAGTTTATCAAATAAACTGGATTTTTGCTATCGGCGGTTAAATGAATTTTAACAGATATTTGGCGGTTATACTATTAGTCCGTTAGTCCGTCAGTCCGCCAGGGGTTAAAACCCCTGCCTCATAGCTAAAGTCCTCTAAAGAGGACTAAAGATTGTGTTTTTCTAACTGTCAGTCAGTCGGTTAAAACCGACTTTAGCTATTAGACAGGGAATTCATTCCCTGGCGGACTGTGTTGCTTCAAGCAGATAAGTTATCTGCTTCTCTTGATAACTTTTTTTGATTTTCAAGTGGCGGTTTCAATCCTGCACACAAACTAGACAATTCGTCTACATCATGAAAGTTAGCCTCACCAACAAGGTTAATCAGTTTTTGGCTTGCACTCTTGCGCCGTGCAAAAACGATGACTCTTATACCCAAAGCATTCAAAACGGTGATTAAACCTGCAAAGTCTCGATCTGCTAAGCCTAGGACAATTATGTCAGGAGAAGGCTTAGTTGCAACTCGTTTGATACAGTCAAACACCAATTGTTTATCTGCACTATTTTTGCCTGAATCGGGAACATCAACGCCAATAAAACCCAGCTTTTCGAGCCGAATTTGGTCGTTAACTTGATTTTTGTGCTGCGAGTTATAGTAATTTTTCGGTGGTTCTAAACGCCCTTTTGATTTGGCAAAAGTGACCAATAATTCAGCTTGCTTTTGGTTTAAGTGGACACCCTGAGAATCCAACAACATGGCAACTAGCTGAGACTGGGTTTGTTGTTTGCCTGTGGTTCGATGATTGTCCGTCATTTGATTATGTCCTATAAAGAGGTTGACTCGACAGCCTCGACATATCGCGCATCTAGCATAAATGGAACGTTATCTGTGAATTTGCTCAAAAATGAACATCTCGGCACAGGACAATCTGTTACAACAAAACACTATAATTTTGTAGGGATTTGATTAGCGTCTTAGCTACAGGGTTTACAGAACTGGAACGAGCTTTGTAGCAGCCCGTTGAAGGGAAATGGAACTCAATAATGTTTCGATTTTCTCAAGCTTGTATGAACTTGTTAAAACGACATTAGACCTTCTTTCCGCTCAACGGGGTGCTAGAAACTTGTCCCAGTTTTATAAACCGTGTAGCTAAGACGACTCAATCAACATTCCTTCATTTTGAATGTGATATTTAGTTTTAGCTGCATTTTTAACCTAGCCTTCTAATTATTGGATGTCAAGTATTAACTCAAACTAATTTTTTTACATCCTTATACATCTCACCAAGGTTGTGGCTAACTTGACACCGAGCGCCCTGATACACTTTACCCGATCGCCCGTCCCCACATCAAAAACCCTCTCCTCCTCCCCCCGCGAACCCCTCTCCCTGCGGGCCCATCCCGCTTATCTCCGGCATTTGAACAGTAAATGTAAAAATATGTTGCAAACTTTGTACGGTTGTGTTAAGTTTAGTTACATAAGGTTGAAATTAAACGAGGTTTCTGGTCATGGAAAACAAAGACGCAAAGTTGGGCTTTACTGAGTTCGCTGAAACCTGGAACGGCCGTTTGGCAATGTTGGGCTTCGTTATCGGCTTAGCTACCGAATTCCTCACCGGTCAAGGCATTCTCTCTCAAATCGGTTTGATGTAATCAGCTTAACTGCATACAAGAGCTGAAATTCAGGCGATCGACCCCTTCACAAGTGCAAAAGCCCCCCCGCTAATAAGTCCCCTTCACTTCACACGGAAGGGGGCTTTTGCATTTTTTCTCAAACAATCCAACAGATGGCACAATCAAAAATCTTTTCCGTCTCCATATTTATCGCGAGACTAACTCCAGTAAACTAAGCAATTCCTACTGAATCCAACATTCTCAATTTAGGAGTCAAACCAGGAAGCTTTACCAAAGCGTCTCGTTTGTGAACCCCCGCACTGTTATTACCTAAAATCATCTCCGACAGATCCGGCATTTCTTGCCAGCAGTGCGAGCAGAACCAATAAACGCGATTGTGGCGAGCGTGGCGGAGTAATTTAGAGGAGCAACAAGGGCAACTATTCATGATATTTTAAACCTTCTTTCAGATAATGCAGCGATAACCGAATCATTACAAAGATTGACCAATGCCGGCGCATCTCAACTTCTGACACAACAATAAAAAATCTCTTTCACTCACAACTTTGAGCGTCTCGCAAGTAGAACTTTTGGAGTCCCAACAGCAACACAACAATCAGAAGCTGAACGCTCCAAGGAGCCCAAGAGAAACCCCAAATAAAACAACCCAGTCCGGCCCAAGCCACAAGAACAAAAATATCTTGAGAGGTTTGCCAGTAAATCCAGACTGCTGCCAGAGAAACTATTAGTAGCAAAATGTAAGCTGAGGGCATAGTCGTCTTCTCCCAAGGTGTCTGCCAACAGTCAGGAGCGATCCCTGACGTTCTGTTTTAACTTAAAACTAAAACCTGAAGAACTTATGAAGACGAGTGGGTTGTCACAAAAAGTAAAATACTCCTGCCAGCTTATATTTGTCCGAGAAATCTACAGGAATATTCAGTTCATGGCTGAGGTCGAATTCGGTTAAATGAAGGCACTACCCATAGGGACTTAGACATTCCTAATTGGTATCAATTTCACCCCAAGACCGACAAGGTTGAAACTGATACCGGACTGATGTTTTTAGTCTTAAGCTGACAGGACGAAAGGTACGGCGCCTAAGTCGCTACATATATCCTGTCCGATCGACCCGATTCGATCGCTCGGCGCCATACCAAAGAAACCAAGTTTTTTTAACTCTCTTTGCCTGCAAAACTACTGGTTGAAAAGCTGCACAAATCAATGCGCGCGATCGATCTATTCTTGCTCCCAGCCCAAAGCCTCAGCGACCTGAGCCGCCAAAAACATCGGTTCAAAAGGCTTAGCAATCACGCTCACCACCCCCAAATCCGCGAACATCCGCCTGTCCCCAGCCAGAGCCTTAGCTGTCAATAAAATTACCGGAATGTGCTGCGTAGCCTTATTAGCTTGTAACTGTAGAAAAGTAGTAGGCCCGTCTTGGTCGGGCATCATCACGTCCAATAGAATAGCATCAGGCTGTTCGGCAAGAGCCTTAGCAACCCCCTCGCGGCCCGAACTCGCTGTCAGGACTTCCCAGCCCCCCACCAGTTCAAGACTGACTTGAGCTACTTCCCGAATATCTTCCGCATCGTCAATAACCAAGATGCGCTTGGCAGTCAAAATTAACATTTTTTTAGAAATGAGAACTGATCACAGATTAGAGGCGAAATGTGAATATTTTGTAAAGCAAATTATTTTAGCCGATCGGACTTTACAGTAAATTTTCAAAACTGTATAGCAGATGTTGAAGAAAGAAGCAAGAAGGAAGACCGAAGTTGCAATCGAGCGGCAGGATTTCAACTAAGAACATCCTACCTAACCGTCTGGCGCGGTTGCTGTAAAACATCCCACCCAGAAAAAGCCGCTTTTTGACCTCAAATCGCGCTTTTTGCCTGCTGTCCCCAAACAGCAGAAAAGGCTGAGATTGTTTGTCGATGACTCGATCGAACAATCTGCACAAAATCAGTAACTTTGGGTACACCTGGGTAGAAATTAACTTTCAGTTGCAAGCCCCTCCCTGAGAAGTGGCAGACTTAAGAAAAAAGTGCTGCCCTCCCCCAAAACGCTCTCCACCCACATCCGCCCCCCGTGCTGCTGCACGATACTGCGACAAATAGCCAGCCCCAAACCAGTACCTCCCTTCTGGCGAGAATCAGAAGCATCAACCTGTTGAAAGCGTTCAAAGACCATCTCCAGTTTGTCTGGCGGAATACCCCGCCCTTGGTCTTTCACAGCAATCACGATGTACCACGAGCTCGGAACTAGCAAGTGCGGAGGCGCGGTGGTAGGCTCAGGAGACAACAAAGACGGAGACGACACCGACTTGTGCCCTGCTTTTTCTGCCAAATCCAGATTGTGGGTCAACTCCCCGCTCAGCCAAACCGTAGCGCCGGAAGGAGAAAATTTTATTGCATTACTGAGTAAATTTGTCAAGGCTTGAATTAGCCGATCGGGAACAGCTTGCAATTGCGCCCCCACAGGCTTCACCGACAGAGTAACTCCCGCCTGCTGAGCCATTCCCTGCATCTCGTCAGCCGCCTGCAACATCAGCTCAGCCACATTGCAAGTTTGTTTGACGGCAGTGCTGTAACTTGACTCCATCCGCTCTAAATCTAGGATGTCGTTGACCAAGCGCACCAAACGGTCAGTGTTAGTGACAGCAATCTCCAGCATCCGCTTGGCTTTCTGGGGGTAAGCGTCCAGCAGGCCGCTGTTGAGGAGGCCGAGAGCGCCGTGAATCGAGGTCATGGGCGTCCGCAGTTCGTGGCTGACAACAGAGATGAATTCATCTTTCATGCGCTCGACGGCAAGCCGCTCCGTGATATCTTTAAAAGTCACCACAGCTCCAATAATTTCGCCTTCTTCTCGCATCGGAGCCACAACGTACTCAACCGGAAAACTGCTGCCGTCTCGCCGCCAAAAAACCTCATCGGTGACGCGCCGCGCCTCTCCGTCTTCCAAGGTGGCTAAAATTTGAGAACTTACCCGGTTCGGCAGCAGTTTGCCCGCCTGCTGTGCGGCGCAGTGTGGGACAAGTTCAGAGCCTGAATTGATGTCTGTTGCAGGTGAGAGTCGCTGGATCGGCTTTGAGGATTCTTCCTGTACACGGTGTAAGCTTTCATAGAGTGGTCGATCGATCAATTGCTTCGATTCGCACCCAGCCATTCTCACCGCCGCAGGATTGACAAAAGTTACTTTTCCCTCTTTGTTCAACCCGCAAATTCCTTCTCCTGCGGAGAACAAAATCATTTCTGTTTGGTGGCGGAGTTGTTCAAAGGCTTTTTCGACTCGCTTGCTGTCGCTGATGTCGCGAGAGATTGTCGAAACCCCCGTTACCGCTCCAGTGGCGTCTTTAATCGGAGAAATCGTCAGGGACACATCTATCTGTTGACCGTCTTTCCGCAAGTGCACGGTTTCGTAATGGTCGATGCTGGCTCCCGCCCTAATATTTTCCAATATTTGAGGCATTTCCTTGGGGCGTTCGGGTATGGCTAAAATCTCGATCGACTGCCCCTTGATTTCCGAGGCACAGTAGCCGTAAATCTTCTCTGCTCCTGCGTTCCAGCTCTGAATTGTCCCGGCGAGGGTTTTGCCTACGATGCCGTCGTCGGAAGACTCGACAATCGACGCCAAGCGCACGAGTTCGTCTCTAGTTTGCTTGTGTTCGGTAATGTCCCGACCCAAAATCACTATACTTTTGCGTCTGCCGTCGGGGTGAAATACAGGTACTTTAATCACATCGTAGATTTTCACAGTACCGTTTGAGCGGGGAATCACTTCTTCCCCCCTAGAAAGCTCACCTTTTTCCCACGCTTCTCGATCGCTCACCTCGCACGCCTGTAGCGCCTCGCGGTAAAAAATGCTGAGTTCTCCTAGCTGAGAATCTTTGAGGCCGCGGTAGTCTATCTTTTCTAGCTCGAACACTTCCAATAGGGCTTGATTTGCCTCCTGCCACCTGCCCTCGCCATCTTTGAAGCAGACAATATCTGGCATGGCATTGATCAGCGAGTCAAGATAGGAGTTTTCTCGCAGTGCAGTTTCTAGCTCCGCCCGCTTGGCGATTTCCCGTTGCAGGTTTTCGTTTGCCGTTTGCAGCGAGTCCTTTAACAAACTTTCTGTAAAAGTTCTTTCTTTAATTACTTCCTGAAGTCTGTGGAGTTCTAGCGACAGCCGCCTGCGGGCCAACAAATTTTCTACCCGCAAGTGCAGTTGGGTGGGTTCGACGGGACTTACTATCAAATCGTCTATTCTGCGTTCGAGTTGTTTTGCCTGCTGCGAAAAGGGCTGCTCAAAAACAGCAGGCGTTTGGGATTTACTAACAAGCAAAAACGGTAAAAATATCGGCTCGGCGGCAGCTTTCAATGATTCTACCAGCGGCCCAATGCGATCGAAATTTGCCTCGTCGAGAATGCACAAGTCAAAAGCGATTTGGGGAAAGGGAAATTCGGAGTTTGGATCTAAACCGCGATCGAGTGCGATCACCTCATGCTCGGTGTTGAGGTTGGCGATCGGCAAATTAAGTTGTTGGTGGCGATCGACCAAGAGTAAAATGCGGCTCATTAGTGTGTTAATTTCCCCATGACTAATGATATGATGTACGGTAAATTAACCATTATACGGTTTGTAGTGAGGACTTCAGTCCTCTTGTTTATGAGGACTGAAGTCCTCACTACAAACAAATTTTATAGCCCTATATCGACCGGACGATATCGAAAGTATCAAGGCATTAGGCAGCCAGAGTAGAAGTCTCTATGCAATAAAATTTGATAATTATTTAATTGTTTGTTACTTCAAAAAATGACTGATGACTGTTGACTAATTCAGTGAGGGGGGCGGGTTTATATGTATTTGGGTTTGCTGTTCTATTTTGTTTGTTAAACCCGCCCCTACAGACTAATGACTAAAGACTGATGACTAATGACTTTTTACGGCATTCCGATCTCAATTAAAGCATCTTCCGGCATACAGCTAGAGTAACAATCCCCTTCCGATAAAACCGCAATCAGCCTCACCTGCCAGTCTGGCATAATCTGCAAATCAGCCCAGGGCACTGCTACCTCCAAACATTTATCCACTCCCACTTGGGCCCTGCTGATGCGAGGCTGCCACTCATCGCCCTCTCCTGCTTCCTGAAACCAAATTGATTTCGTCAGCAAATTAATCTCTAACTGATGGTGGAATCGATAGTTTAGCGGTGCTTGGTCAGGCAAACCCGACAGCGGAATCAGACTGTTGTTCATCGTGCGATCGGGATAAAACCAGAACAAATTTAACTGCTGCGGGCAATCAATTCCCGGCCGCACCCCTACCTTGAAGTCGGCACGAATGTAAAAATTCAAGTGGTCAACCCCGTACCAAAGGCGCTGAATTGCCGAACTCCGGTGCATCGTACCCCTTGCTCCCCCAACTTCAATCCGGCCGGCTTTGTCCCAATCCTGTTCGTTGCCGATACCGTCAATCACCGGGTGAATAAAGCTCAGCGGCAGGTGGTCGCCTTGAACCTCGTGGACCTCTACTTGCCGTCGCACTTCCGAGGGTACGGGCTCGCCGAGAGCTTCGTAAATCGCCGCTACGTGTTCCCGAAATAGCTGGTCGAACATGGCATCTTGGTTCGACGTGTGGCCTTCGCCAAACCACCAGAACCAGTCGGAACCTTCGGCAGCGTAAAGCGCTTCCCAAGCTTCTGGGTTGCTTTCTTCTGTGGCCTCTGGATGGTTTGCCAGCATTTGTCTCGCGGGCCCTAACAAGTCCCAAGCACGGTTTTTCGCGGGATCGCCGATCCAAGTTGTGAGGGAACCGTCTACCCAAGAACCGGTGTGCAGTTGGGCTGCGGGAATTGTTTCGGTTGCTGGGAATTTGTCGAGAAATTCCGAGACTGTGACTAATTTTATATCTGGATTATCGCTGAGAGTTTGATAGAGGGATTCTAAGAACGGTTTGCCGTCTTCGGGATAGAATTCCCAGCAATTTTCGCCGTCTAGGGCGATCGTAACTAACCAGGGATTTTCTAAAGCGGTTTGGCCGTCGGACTGTCGGTGTTTGAGAGTTCTGCCGATCGCTTCTAAGTGTCCCACTAAATCTGATGCTGCTTTTTCCGGCTCCATCGAACCGTAGGTAAACCCGATCAAGTCGGACAATCTGTGGTCTCTAAATACTATAGCTAAATCACCGTCAGGAGTTTCTAAACGGTAAGGGCGATATAAGAATTCTGGTTCGTAGACATTCCCTGTCGCGTCGCGGTTGAAAAAGTGTTTAATTGTCCACCCCAATACTGCTTCGTCCGAGACTATCCATTTAAAGCCTTGTTTGGCAATGTAGGGCAAAATTTCCGGGCTGACTGCTTGTTCCGACGGCCACAAACCGCGCGGTTGGCACTCAAACCGGTCTTGATACATTTCCCAGGCTTTTCTCAGGTGTCGGGGAATATCTTCTTCCCACTGAAACCTGTGTTGTGGCAGCGTCATGTTTGGAATGGCTATGCGGCCGCCATTAGTGTCGGCAAGCAGCGGTAAAATCGGGTGTGTGTAGGGGGTTGTGGAGACTTCCAACTGTCCCTCAGCTTGCATTTTACGGTGCTGGGGAATGATGCGAGCGAGGATTTCTTTTTGTTTTGAGTAGATGTTTTTTCTGTCTACCAAACTAAAATTTTGTCCTTGTTTCAGCCACCCTGCAATCTCGGGGTCGTCCCAAAACAGCGGGTCAATCCAAGCTAAATTGTGCCAGGCCAGCAAGTCGCTAAAATCCTGCAATTTCCAGTTTTCCAAACACCACTGAATGCCTTTTTCCTGCCGCTGAGTGTAGAGTTGAGCGTAGCGGGGGTGTGGCTGAATCAGGGTGTGGTAATTGGCGTCAAAGAAGTGTTGTAAAATGAACTCTTGTTCTTCGATATTTAAAGTTTCTGCTGGCTTTAATGTCACCGCCAAGTAAGGGTCTAATGCTCTGTCTGCGATGCAGTCTTCTATCTGCAAAATCAAGGAGGGAACCAAGTTTACGGTTTGATGCAGGTTGGGATATTTTGCCAGCATTAGCACTAAATCCAAGTAGTCTTTGACTCCGTGCAAGCGCACCCAAGGCAGTCGGTACTGGGCTGCTCCTGCGCTACCTGATACTCGGGATTTGTAGAGCGGTTGGTGTTGGTGCCAAATGAAGGCTACATAAAGGGGGTGAGACATTGAATTTGGTAATTGGTAATTGGTAATTGAATTTGGTAATTGGTAATTGGTAATTGGTAATTAAATTTGGTAATTGGTAATTGGCAATTAAATGTTGGTAATTGGTAACAGTCAACAGTCAACTGTCAACCGTCAACTGGTAATTGGTAACAGTCAACAGTCAACAGTCAACTGTCAAACGTCAACCGTCAACTGCCAACTGCCAATTGCCCACTGACTAATTACATTACCTGTTCGACTTCGGCAATTTCTGGGATAGCCTCGCGCAGGCGACGTTCAATGCCCATTCTCAGAGTCATTGTGGAACTCGGGCAAGAGCCACAAGCTCCTTGCAGTCTCAGGTGTACCACTGGCCCGTCAATTTCTACGAGTTCGACGTTGCCACCGTCGGATATCAGGTAGGGGCGCATTTCATCGAGAACTGTTTCGACGTTATCTCTGGTTAGTGCTAGTGTCATATTTCGCCTCTGTGATGATTTCTTGCAGTTGATGAAAGTTCGATTTGACTCAAGTACAGCATTCTCAACCCGCGCGGATTTAAGAAACCGGGTTTTTTGATAAAATACTTAGGCACTCAGGTGAGCCCGCGGCAGGAAACCCGGTTTCTGTCACGCTGATGCTCGATCTGAGTTCGCTCTCTCGTTCGATCGTAGCGTTACTTGCTGCCAAATCAAGTTGATTCTGATACGTTATCCAAAAAAACCCGTTTTATTTAAGAAATTGGGTTTTCGATCGCGCTACACTACTGCTGGTTCTAGCAGTTTGACGTTGGAGTAGTTGAACTCGGTTGTTGTCTGTTGACCTTTTTCTTTGGCTCGAACCACTTGCTTGGTCATGACATAATAGTCGCCTATCTTGTCAAAGGTATCTTCAAATTCGAGTTCTTTGATGATTTCGTCGGTTTGGGGGTTGCGGAAAACGGCATCGTAGTGGGTTGCCAAAGAACCTTCGGGTGTCTCTAAGCTTTTGTGCGTGTCAATTACGAAAGCCATGCGGCCCATCACCCGGCTGACTTGACAAATTGAGAGACCTCGGATTTTATAATTCGAGCCCATTGAGTCGCCTTGCACCAAGATGTCCACAGCGTCGGTGCTGTCCTTCTCGCCCAGGGTAAAGCTATTTTTGCCGTGAGATTTTTCAAATGTCGAGCGTTTGCGGTGGGTGACAATATCGCGCATTTGAGTGTAGACGCTTTGCTGCACTTCCTCATCTTGAATGCCGCTGACTTCCACGCTCATGTCGGGTTTGATGGAAACATGACCCGTATATACTTCGTCGCCCTGTTTGAGTTCAATATCCGCACTGTAACCGGGAAAATTGGCATCCCAGGTATAGCGGTGTTCGTAAGCAGCGCGAAACAAATCGCGAGCGTTGGCTTGCTCTGTCATAAATCCCTCTTTCTCTTGACACCCATCTAGTTTAGCTTAACCGCGAGAAGCCCCACATTCACTGGGTAGGGGAGTTACCCGCACTCCTGGCGAGCACTTGTTGGCGGTGCTGCTGGGCTGGCAATTAGGGCGCAACAATAATTTACTTTCTCTATCGGTTGCTATGATTTGAAAATAAAGTCACAAAATGCCTGGTTATTGAGAGCGCGATGGGTCGCAAGCCAGACACCAGTCTTAGTTATGGGTTATCTTGAAAAAACTTGTGTCCGCTTTTTAGGGGTTGCACCCGCAGGCAACTATTAGATTCCCCCCTTAATAAAATGCTAGAAACTGTCTACAAACACTTAGAAACATTGCAGGAACAAGCTAGGGAATTGCCACAGCCGCAACAGGCAATTTTCACAAAAATTTTGGAAGATTTATCAAATTCTTTACAGGAAATGGCAGGGAGCCGCTTGTTTGAAAGCGCCACAAATAACGCGGCTAAGCTGGTTGAAATTGAAAAAAATAATCGCCTCTTGGAACGCACTGTAGCCCAGCAAGTAGGGCAAATCAGACAGCTACGGGAGCAGTTGGAAAAACAAATCAGCCAGCATCGCAGGGACACTCAAGCATTAACTAAAAGTGAAGCAAAACTGCAAGCTATGCTGCGTAATTCTCCCGATCTAATTAGCATTGTTGGCTCGGACGGGCGAGTTCGATACCACAGCGGAACCCTACAGCGGCTTTTGGGTTACAACCCAGAAGAAAGAATTGGCAAATTTCACGGCGAGTTAATCCATCCCGACGATTTGCTGGCTTGGCAGACGTATTTTGGTAAGTTGTTAGAATCTCCAGGAATTGGGGGGGCAATCGAATATCGGAAACGCCACGCTGACGGTTCTTGGATCTACATGGAGTCGATAGGTAACAGTTTGCTTTACGATTCTAGCGTGCAGGGAATTATAATTAATTCGCGGGAAATAGGGGAACGAAAGCAAGCCGAAATTGCAGTCCGAGAGTCGGAACTCCACTACAGAGTTATGTCGCAAATTACTTCGGATTTTGCCTATTCTTTTAAAGGACTGCCCGACGGCAAGTTCGCCTGCGAGTGGGCGACAGAAGCTTTTGAGCGCTGCACCGGGATCGTTCCTGAAGAATTAGAATCGTTTGGTTGGTGGAATTCCGAACTCGTTCATCCCGACGATAGGGAAATGTTAATTAAACAATTAGAAGGCTGTAATTTCAGCCGCACTGGAGCTAATGAGTATCGCATTATTAATCAAAAAGGCGAGGTGCGCTGGGTGCGGGACTACTGGCAAGTGGTGTGGGACAAAACTGCTGAGCGGGTTGTCCGTTTGTGGGGCGCTTGTCAGGAAATTACCGATCGCAAGCAAGTAGAATTGAAACTGCAACTCGTTAACCAAGTTTTGCAAGCCCAGATAGCATCGGCGCCGCTGGCGATTAACTGTACCAGCAATGACGGCAATACCGTTGTTTGGAACCGCGCCGCCGAACAACTTTTTGGCTGGACTGCGGCTGAGGTTTTAGGGAAACCTTTACCGAATATTCCTGAAGGCCAAAAGCAAGATTTTTACGCGCTGCTAAAGTCTGCGTCTAATGGCCAACCGCAAAACGGTTTGGAAATATCTTTGTTGAAAAAAGACGGTAGTTCGATCGATGTTTGGCTTTGGGCCGCACGCGTGCGAGATCCGGGCGGCCAGACTGTCGGCAGTATCAACATCTTTTCCGATCTTTCAGAACGCAAGCGCATAGAGGAAGAGCGCCAAAAACTAGCAGCTATGAAAGATATGGAGGAACCTTTTTGGGCGCGCTATGTCAGCCCTCCAAAAACTCCGAAAAAAAAGGGCAGTGGGTAATTCTATCAAGCACAAGTTAAAATCATTAAAAGTGCGAAAGTGCAATCTTATGCTTGCAATATCCTTTCCGGTCAAATAACCTATTTGATGGAAGTCGTTCGAGCAGACATAATATGATAAATACACCGGGCTACTACGTGTAGTAGTTGCTATGCTGTACTGTGTAAAACTATAATTCCCTAAAAATAATTGATGAACCAGCTACCGAATTTAGTGAGGGAATCTATCGATAAAGTGTCAGCTTTTTCCAAGGTAAAACTTGTTGGCGCGGTAAATATTAGACTTGTTAAATACGCCACTAGAAGGTTTACTGATGCCCAGGTTTTTCCTGACTCCTGAAAGTGGCTAACTCTGCGTGAGTTTGGCAAGCTTCACTTGACTCAATGTAATCTAAGATATTGGAAATTACCTTAGAAAGGTGGATAGCCGAACGGTGAGCTTCTTGGATAAAATCTCTCTCCTCTATCGGATCGTCAGCTTGATCGTCTATGGTTAGTTGTAGATAGCCGATGATGTGATTTAGGGGAGTGCGGAGCTCGTGAGACGCCTTCAACAAAAATTGCTTTTTGAGCTGGGATAGTCCTTGTACTCGCTTGCTGCGCTCTTGGTAGAGGGTGGCGAGGGCGATCGCACTTCCTACTTGCTCGGCAAGTTCTTGTGCGAATTCGATCTGCGATTGAGTCCAAGGTCGATCTGTCTTACCCTTCCGCGACGATCGGCCCTTGGACTGATGCAAGCTAATTATGCCGTTAGCTTGCTGTTGATAAGCGGTAGCCACCACTAGCAGCGACTGCGGCCCAAAAGGGTCATTGGCTGCAAAGGACTCTACTACCACCGGTTCGAGGGTGGCTAGAGCTTGAATGAAATGAGGTGCTGCTGTGAGGGAGATTTCCATTCCCAGCATGGGTAAAAATGGTTCTTGGCAGTATTCAGCAGCTACTTTGACTTGCAGGCTAGAACTTTCATAGGGACAAATGATGCAGCGGCTGACGCCTAGTGTTTCTCCCAGACTGTTAACTGTTTGCTGCCAGATGCTATCGAGATCCAAGGTTCGACGAATCTTTCTGCCAATTTGGAGTAAAAGTTTTTGCGATTGAGCTGATATTTGCTGATTCATAGCAACCCTTTTTCTAATAGACTGGCAAAAGTTTACCATTCCGCCAACAGAGCAGGAATTACTGAATTTGCCAGTCTGCCGCTGGCCGACTTAGGGATTACGTAATTCTACTTAAATCTTCCCACACGCCGTTAAACATTACTAAGTAGTTTCGGTGTCTTTACAAGATCTTTATGATTTTCCCAGAGAACTGAGAGCGTCCAGTATGCTTAATAATCCTTTACAGTAGGGGGTTGGGAAGCTGAATCAGTCGTATAAGCTGGCATTAAGTTTTTGTAAAGCTGGCGGTGTGCGCGGGTTTACTCGGATCTGTGAGATCCCGGCGCACAAATAAAGATGAGCTTTGTTATCCGTACCCCGGATTCCATTGATGCGAATTCTGGGTGGGGTCGGAAGTGGCAGGGGCGATCGATCTCAGTTGCAAGCTCCCAAGGAGGGAGATTTGCGATGGAGAAAAGTTAAAATTGATACAGGGACGATCGAACTGTGTTGTAAGATAATTATCAATTATCGATGACCTTTATTCACGAAACGGAACTCACGGATACACGAATATAGCGATTTTTATAAGTAACGTACAGTTTGGTAATTGGTAATTGGTAATTGGTAAGAAAGCTGGCGAGTACCTCACGAAAGTTTAGAACCGCTATAGCTGTTTTTTTCCTGATTCCTGATTCCCTCTTGCTTCTTGCTTCTTGCTGATTCCTTCAACGTCCAGATAATCGATTACCGATGATTGACGGCCGATGATTAATTTTTAAATAGTGGTTCTTGATAAAGCGGCACCGTAAAAGTAACAGTCGCTCCCAGTCCTTCCCCCATACTGTAAAAATTTACTGTACCCCCCATTGCTTCTACCAGTTTTTGAGAAATAGCCAATCCCAAACCAGTGCCGCCGTATTGCCTGGTACGAGCGCCGTCTACCTGAAAAAACGACTCAAATAATTTATCCTGCTTGTCGAGAGAAACGCCAATGCCAGTATCAGCAACTCTAATTTTCACCATTCCGGGGAATTGCTGGTTGTGAACAGTCACCTTTTTCTTAATAACCTCGGCACTGATGCGAATTCCCCCTTCCCCGGTAAATTTAATAGCATTGCCCGTGAGGTTCAAGATTACCTGAAGCAGGCGTTGGTAGTTGCCGTACACAATAATGTCGTCCTCCACAGGGGGTTTTTGGATTTGAAATTGCAATCCTTTTTGCTGCACCTGAACCCGCGTAAAATTCTCAACTTGCTGCAAGAGTTCGCCGAGTTTGACGGGAGCGAGGTCTAACTCCATTTTGCCAGCTTCGATTTTAGCGATATCCAAAATATCGTTAATCACATTGAACAAATGTACTGCCGATCGGTAAGCTTCTTCGATAAATTGGTGCGCTTCTTCGGGGTCATCTGCCATGCCGTCCACAAGCAGTTTTAGGAAGCCGAGGATGCCGTTGAGGGGGGTGCGGAGTTCATGAGAAGTATTAGCAAGAAATTGACTTTTAAGTTGGGAAAGAGCCACGGCTTCGGCGCGGGCCTGTTCTAATTCTTGGTAAAGTGTAGCGTGGGCGATCGCACTGCCGACTTGAGCGACTAACTCGCGGGCGAATTCGAGTTCGACATGACTCCATTTCGGGGAACTGCCGCAGCGGTGCAAACATATCAGTGCATTGGGTTGGTCTTCATAGGAGGTAGCTGCTACGAGTACGGAATGGCGGTGGAAGGGATCGGTGGCGGGGGAGGCGTAATCGACTGCTACTGGTTTTAAGGTGGCTAAAGTTTGAATCCATCCTGGCTGTTCGGCTGCGCGCAGTTCTAATCCCAGCATAGAAGAGTAAGCTTCTTGGCGGTACTCAGCTACTACTTTAAAAGTTTTCGATTGAAGATTTTCGATTTGAGCTGGGGAAAGCGGGGGCGAGGGGTCGCTAGCTATTGAGTGTTGTAATTCGGCTGTTGCGGCGGTCGATTTTTGCTGATTTTCCGAGGCAAGGAAGGGGGAGGTTTCGAGATTTTCGCTGTCTTTTTTGTAGGAACAGATGATGCAGCGACTCGCGTTCAAAACTTGACCCAAGCTGTTAACAGTTTGCTGCCAAATTGTGTCTAAATCGAGGGTTTTGTGCAGGTTTTGTGCAATTTGGGAGATGACTTTACGGTCGATTTCCGAGTAGGGAGGGAGCGATCGACGACCGGGGATACGGCTCGCTGGAAGCGACATTAGTTGGCGGGCGTCCCAAGGGGACGGCAAAGCTCGATAGAGCATGAATTCTGGGGAGTCGGGCCGTCTGTCTGTGGGTTTGTCAGACAGCAGCCTTCCCATAACTAAGACTTTTGCAGCTTTGCCGTTTGAGTCGATCACCGGAGTGAGTGTCATATCGAAGAGAAAATATTGTCCGGCGTGGCAAAATGGATAGCTGAACCTTTGCGGTACGAGGGTTTCGAGTACCCGCCGCAGGATATCGAGATAAGGAGCAGGGACGAGGGGTTGCAGGGTTTCGCTGAGAGGGCGATCGACAATTTGTTCTGCTGTAAGGTTGTACTGCTCGGCTTTTTGCCAGTAAAAAGATAGATATCGACCAGAGGCGTCTTGGGTAAATACTAATTCTGCCCCTAACTCTTGAAAAAAAACTGTAGAGGCGAGGCTCGATCGCCGGAAATCTGTGTTAGAGTCCATCAGAGTAGGGGATGAAAGTAGTTCGGATTTTGGAGTATTGAGTTTTTAATAAAGAACTCAATACTACCCATTTTTTGGGGCTTCTACTGTTAATTTGTGAGTTATCAATTAAAAAGTTGTTGGCTTTTTCATTAAAACATTAATAGCTCAAAACTCACAATTTGCAAAAATTTTAGACTTCTACTGTTGAGTTTTGAGTGATTAATGAACTCATCAAATATTAATTCTTTAATTTTGAACTCAACTCACCACTCAAAACTATTCGTTCTCAGTCGTTTTGGGTAATTTAAAGATAAAAATTAAGATTGAGAAATTAGGAATCTGCACCGATTAACTATCTAGTGTGAAAATTACGCCAAAATATGAGGCTGCGAACAACTCTAATCAGGGAATGGCTCACGCATTTTTTCCCTCACCTGGAATAGTTCCGAGGTTGTGATTTAGCCGAGTTCACTCGCCCACCACCTGTAGCTTTAGCCACGAAATCTGCAGGAGATCGCCCGCGCGATCTAAATTTCACAGCCTGCAGATTTGCGCGCGCCGTCGGGGGCGAGAGCACCTCAGTCGTTCCATTCACCGCGGGGCGGGACTGGCGGGTTGCGACGCAAACCCAGAGCCAGTTCGTCTTCGCGGCGCTCGCCTCTGAGCCACTGCTTGATTGCTGTTTCAATGACTTTGCTGGGGTCATTCGTCAAGTGCTTAATTTGGTCTAGCAGTTCAGAATCGATATGGATGGACAGTTCGACTTTTTCTGACGAACTGTGGGAAGGTATTCTTGATTCGCTCATAGTTTAAAAATCCTAGTTTTAATTCTTAAGTTTCAATTCTTTTGATGACAACCGACTGGACTAGATATTGGAAGTCCCTGATTTGCACCCAACCTTTCCTCAACCGCTTAACCGCTTTCTGTACAATGAGAGAGAGAAAAGTTTTTTCCTTTTGGGTGTCCGGGCTCGTTTGGACACTTGAAAGGCTAATAACTGATACTCTTGAGGTTTGCCTCAGTTGTGGTTTCATCTCAATCCCCAGTAAGAGGTTGAAGTAAGCACTCTACTCTTGCTTGTGTGATCATACAACAAAAAGTATCCTTTGCCGATTAGCTCTTCGATAAAAAACATGACTAACGTCCCTGTATCTCGCATTCGCAATTTTTCGATTATTGCTCACATCGACCACGGAAAATCCACCTTGGCCGATCGCCTGTTGCAGGCGACTGGGACTGTGCAGGCACGGGAGATGAAGGAGCAGTTTTTAGACAATATGGATCTCGAACGCGAACGCGGCATTACGATCAAGCTGCAAGCGGCTCGAATGAATTACACTGCCAAGGACGGTCAGGAGTACGTGCTGAATCTGATCGACACTCCCGGACACGTGGACTTTTCTTACGAGGTGTCGCGATCGCTCGCTGCTTGCGAAGGGGCGCTGCTGGTGGTAGACGCATCTCAAGGCGTGGAAGCACAAACCCTGGCAAATGTCTACCTTGCCTTGGGAAATAATTTGGAAATTATTCCAGTTTTAAATAAAATTGACCTGCCCGGGGCAGAACCGGAACGGGTAAAAGGGGAAATTGAAGAAATTATCGGTCTGGACTGTAGCGGGGCGATTGAGGCTTCTGCTAAGGAAGGAATTGGTATAGATGAGATTTTGGAGTCGATCGTCGAATTGGTGCCGCCGCCGCAGGATACTGTTGATAAACCGCTCAGGGCGCTAATTTTTGACAGTTATTACGACCCTTATCGCGGGGTAATTGTGTATTTCCGGGTGATGGACGGAAGTGTCAAAAAGGGCGATCGAGTTTTGTTGATGGTTTCGGGTAAGGAATATGTCATCGATGAATTGGGCATCCTTTCACCGACTCAAGTTCAAGTAGACGAACTGCACGCGGGGGAAGTGGGTTATCTGGGCGCGGCAATTAAAGCAGTAGCTGATGCTCGCGTCGGCGATACGATTACTTTGGTCAAAAAGCCTGCACCGGAGCCTTGGCCGGGTTATACAGAAGCAAAACCGATGGTTTTTTGCGGCTTGTTCCCGATCGATGCTGACCAATTTCCCGATTTGCGGGAAGCTTTAGAAAAACTCGAACTCAACGATGCGGCGCTTTCTTACGAACCGGAAACTTCGAGTGCGATGGGATTTGGTTTCCGCTGCGGTTTCTTGGGTTTGCTGCACATGGAAATTGTGCAAGAAAGACTGGAGAGAGAATACAATTTGGATTTGATTGTTACGGCTCCTTCTGTGGTTTATCAAATCACAACAATTAAGGGAGAAGTATTAACAATTGACAATCCCAGCCACTTGCCCGATCCTCAGTATCGCGAGAAAATTGAGGAACCTTATGTGCGGGTAGAAATGCTGTCGCCGGAAACTTATGTGGGCGCGCTGATGGAACTGTCTCAAAGTCGGCGGGGCATTTTTATGGATATGAAGTATCTGAGTCAAGGCCGAACTACGCTGGTTTACGAGTTGCCTTTGGCGGAGGTGGTGACGGACTTTTTTGACCAGATGAAATCGCGATCGCGCGGCTATGCGAGCATGGAGTATCACCTTATCGGTTATCGCGAAAATCCGTTGGTGAAAATGGACATTTTAATTAATGGCGATCCGGTTGATGCTTTGGCGATGATCGTACACCGGGATAAGGCTTACAATGTGGGCCGCGGGTTGACGGAAAAACTCAAGGAGTTGATTCCTCGCCATCAATTTAAGGTGCCGATTCAAGCGACAATTGGCGCGAAGGTGATTGCTTCGGAGCACATTCCGGCTTTGCGGAAAGATGTGTTGGCGAAGTGTTACGGCGGTGATATTTCGCGGAAGAAAAAGTTGCTGCAAAAGCAGGCGAAGGGTAAGAAGCGGATGAAGTCTGTGGGTACTGTGGATGTGCCGCAGGAGGCTTTTATGGCTGTGCTGAAGCTCGATCGAGATTCGTAATCTGTGTGGCATTTTGTCAGGAACAGGCAAGATGCCTGTTCCACAAAGAGTCTGTTTTTTTGTAGTTGTTTGCAGTCATCTAGAACAGGCAAGATGCCTGTTCCACAAAGAGTCTGTTTTCTTGTGGGATGGGCATCTTGCCCGTCCCTGTGGGGGCCCAGAAACCGGGTTTTTTTCCCGAAAGACGCGTTACACACGGTAAATTCGGTAAAAAACCCGGTTTCTTTGTCGGAGTGCGTCCAGGAGTGTTTAAATCCAGATAAATACAAAGAGTTAGGGAAGTTAGATTAAGAGCGCTTCCCTACGGGATAACTACGCTTCACGCACTTTTGGAGCAAAAGGGCGATCGCACTGTGGCATAATAAAGTTTAGTTTTCAGAGCCAGAATTTATCAAATAGAATTAGGAACAATATGACAGCGCAGCCAGACTGCTCGATAATGCGCCGATAAAGTTCTAAGATTTCTGTTAAAGTTAGATAGCGCATTACGCGAGCTTTTGGTAAAGTTCAGCATTCTTTTTGAGGACGTATTCCATAGCATTTTGGAAGGATGCTTCGGGTGGTGCGAGCAAGTTTTCAGCGCCGGCAAGCAGTAATGCTTCTAGGGAAACGCCGAGGATTTTGGCGGTTTCTGGGAGCTTGTGCAGGCGATCGTCTGGAATTGTGATGGTAATCGTTTGCATTCTGTTTGTGGCTGTGACAATACTCTGAGTGTAGCACCTCAACTGTCTGAGTAGGAGTTAGGGTTTTTGAAAGAGCGATCGCACTTTTGGACATGAAGGGCGATCGCCATTGACCAAAAGAATTGGTTGAGCTAAACTAAAATTTAGTTTAAATTTCTTATAGTAGATGCACATAATCAGCTACCGACGGGTGCGTGAATACACCGAAACTCATGCTGATTGCCGGGAAGCTTTGGATAACTGGTTTAAAATTGCTAGCAAGGCTAAATGGTCTAACTTAGTTGAGGTACAATCTGTTTTTCCGAAAGCCGAAGCTGTTGGGGGGTTTACAGTTTTTAATATCAAAGGTAACAACTATCGATTAATAGTTAGTATTGATTATGAGAGTCAATTAATTTATATCAAATATATTCTCACCCATGCTGAGTATGATAAGGAGAAATGGAAAAATGACCCTTACTTTTAATCCAGATAAATACAAAGAGTTATTGTCTCAGTACCAGCCGAAAATAATTAGAAATGAAGCGGATAATGAGAAAGCTCTTGCTATTGTGGAAGAGTTGATGCACCAGCGCGAGCGCACTCCTGAAGAAAATGAGTTATATGAATTGCTGATTGCATTGATTGAAAAATTTGAGCAGGAATATTACGCACCAGGAACCACAGCAACGCCTCATTCAATACTGCTGTTTTTGATGGAACAAAGAGAGTTACAACCTGCTGACTTGGTGGGAGTTATTGGATCTGAAAAAAGAGTGTATGAAGTGGTTAATGGCCATCGAGATATTGGTAAAGAGTTGGCATTGATTCTGGGGAGTTTTTTTCATGTAGAGCCGAGTTTGTTTTGTAATTAAGGGAAGTGAGATTAAGAGCGATCGCACTTTTGGACATGAAGGGCGATCGCCCTTTTGCAAATAAACTATCAGAGATTACTCATTATCATCATCATTATCTTGAACTACCTTACTACTTAAAAGTCCGAAAATCGCACCCACACCCATATTCCAAGTGCTATTGCAAGTCTCAAAAATGCGAGCTTGTTGGGGAGATGGCCGATCTTCGGTACTAATTCGTAAAGAGACTCCTCCAGAAAGTAAGGTAAAAAAGATAACAGTGGCGAAGACGTACTGGAAAGGAGAGGGAGATTGAGGAGGAGTGTTTTTACGAGTCATTTTAGTAGATTTGGGTTTAGCAAGTGTCATATTTGGTTTAGCTTTCATGATTGCTACTTTCTTATTGGATATGTCTTAATCTTAAAGAGGAAAAGCTTGAAAGTCAGCCTGTGTATAGGTTTCACTTAGTATGAGTTTGGTATGCGTTTAGGATGCGTTTGGTTGGCGATCGCTCGCTATAATACTTAAAAGGTTTGTAATTTGGCTATGCCACAACCAACGCTCAAAGCATCCCAGGCAGGAATCGAAAAAGCAAAAACAGCTCAAACAGGTAAAGGCTGGAGTCGCCAAGACTTAGCCGATCGTGTTGTGCTGGGGGAAGGCAAACATTCACAGACAGGCATCAGTCTTGGTACAGTTAATAATTTTTTCACCTGTAAGGATATCAAGTCCCAGTTATTTGTGGGAATTTGCAAGGCTTTAGGATTGGATTGGCAAGAAATTCGAGAACCCAATGGAACGCCATCGCCCCAAAACTCATTACCAAATAACAATCCAATAGCAGAATTAGAACAGCTAAATATCAACCACAATAATCCCTTTATTCCCCAGCATGGCAAGATAGACGATCCAAAATTTTTCTTTGGGAGAGAAAGGGAAATTCGGCGGGTATTCGAGACGCTGAATAGTGGCAGTAACGTAGCAGTTATTGGTGAAAGCGCGATGGGCAAAAGTTCTCTGCTGCAAGCTATTTACCGAGAAGCACCAAATCAACTGCGTTATGCACGCCAACCCATTTACATCGATTTGCAAATTGTTTGCGATGAAGATGACTTTTATGGCGATTTATGCCACAAAGCAGGTATCGAGAAAGCGAAAGGAGGTAATCTGTCACGGGCTTTAGAATCGAACCCGCTGCTGTTACTTTTAGATGAAGTTGAGAATATGAGATGGGATGGGTTTACTAATCCAACACGCAGCTTATTGCGGGGTTTGACTGAGGGATCTAACCCACCTTTGCGTCTAGTTATCGCTGCGCGCACCTCTCTAGATATCCTATTTCCTGGAACAAATATGACATCTCCTTTCAAAGGACATGAGGAAACTCTGAAGCAATGGGATGAAAAAATCTGCCGTGAATTTATTGCTAGCCGCCTCCAGGCTTCCTGGTTAACACCTGTTGCTCAGCCAGTGAATTTTACTGAGGCAGAAATTGCGGGGTTAATTGCTGAAAGTGGCGGCTATCCTCAGAAATTGATGCAGTTGTGCTATCAAACTTATGCCCGTTATATCAACTAGGATTTACACATGGGGGCCCAGAAACCGGGTTTTTTACGAAAATATTTCGTTAGAGCACCGCAGATTCGGTAAAGAACTAGGTTTCTCACCACCCGTGCGTAAGTTCTGTTTATTCATCCCCACCTATTTATGAGTCAAAACCATCGCCCTGTTCCTCGCTTAGATTTAGCTCCCAAACTGAAGCGTCCTCTTTCTTTGTGGAATCCTTTAGATTACCTGCGATTGTTATATTGGGTGTTTTTCTTTCCTCAAGCTGTGCGGTGGTATGAGTCTACCTTTGGGGGGGAATCTAATTTACAAGACGCCAAAACCTGGCGAGAAAAGTGGGAGTGGTTGCGTCAAAATTCCGTCCAGCGTCAGTTAATTCTACAAGCCTTGATATTAATCATTGTTATCCCCGTAGGCTTGAGTAGACTTTTCGAGGAAATAGGCATTTCTATCGTTTGGTTGGGCGTTTGGTTGGGCGTGGCGTTGGGCATGGCGTGGGGCGTTTGGTTGGGCGTGGCGTTCGGCGTGGTGTCCGGCCTGGCGTGGGGCGTGGCGTTGGGCGTGGCGTTCGGCGTGGTGTTGGGCGTGGCGTTGGGCGTGGCGTCGGGCGTGGCGTCGGGCGTGGCGTCGGGCGTGGCGTCGGGCGTGGCGTCGGGCGTGGCGTGGGGCGTGGCGTTGGGCGTGGCGTTGGGCGTGGTGTTGGGCGTGGCGTTGGGCGTGGCGTCGGGCGTGGCGTCGGGCGTGGCGTCGGGTGTGGGGTTGGGCGTGGAGTTGGGCGTGGGGTTGGGCATGGCGTCGGGCGTGTCGTGGGGCGTGGGGTTGGGCGTGGGGTTGGGCGTGGTGTTGGGCGTGGCGTTCGGCGTGGCGTTCGCACGTCCTGAAAATTGGCTTTTCGCTGTACCGTTTAGCCTACTCCAGCGTCAACAGCAAAAGAGACAATTTCCCCACATTACCCCACTTCCTCTTCCCTACCTGTCTTCTCAAATAGCTAATTGGCTGAAGGGGGATTGGGAAACAGGATTGCACAACATTAACCAATTACTACGATTTACCCTTCAGTTTATCCCTGTTGTTAAAGCTGTAAATAGCGTGCTAGCAGAGACGCCAAAAGAACAACTTATCGATCGCGTCGCTCAATTATCAGAAGATCCTTATGATTGCGAGTTAGTGCGTTTTGCCTCCGCTTCTCTCAGTGAAGTAATGAAGTCAGAAGCAGTAGCAGGTTTTTTTATCATCACACCTTGGCTACAACAAATTAAAGCTCTTTTTCAAACAGAAATTCGTTTAGATACTCCTGCGCGTGCCTCTGCTGCTGGTTTCTGGTATCTCCACGAGCAAGAACCAGACAAAGCTACAGAGGCTTTCGCTGTAGTGCGAGATCTGCTTTATGGAGACGAGATGTTTACCTTAGCGCAGATTCTCACAGATTTTCACCAAACAGCAGAACTAGCGGAGATTGCTTCCCTTAAACTGCCTGCTTCCCCAAATCCACCTCTGCTGCGTGAGACTTCTTGGAAAGCAATTGCCTCTCTACGGCGGGTAATTGCCGATGTTCAACTTGTCCAGAATAGCTTATCTCATTCTGCCCGTTCCTTTGCCCTCAACCGAGCATTAGGTCAGCTTGCAACTATCCTCAAGAATGCAGATATTATACCACAAGCCGAACGAATTTTAATTATTAAAACTGTCATACAATGGATAGACATATTACTACCATTGACAGGTAAAATCGGAGATATTTCGATTACTCAACCTGTCCGTATTCCCTATGTAATTGGCGATCCAGTCCAAGGCAAGCTATTTGTCGGCCGCGAAGACATCATCAGACAGCTAGAGGAGTTGTGGGTAAAAGGCAATCAGCTTCAATCTGTGGCTCTCTACGGTCATCGGCGGATGGGAAAAACTTCGATTTTGTTGAATGCTAGCAACTGCTTAGGCTCAAAAGTACAGGTGGCTTATGTCAATTTGCTGCGCGTAGGAGATTGCTCTCAAGGAGTCGGCGAACTGCTAATATTCATCACCGATGCCATTGCCAAAACAGTCAAGATTGCACCTCCTGCCGATCGCGATTTACTCGATTTACCCTATCTCACTTTTGGACGCTACATCGAACAAGTAATAGCAAACGTAGAAAGTGGATTGATCGTTGCTTTAGACGAGTTTGAAAAAATTGAAGAATTGATAGACGCTGGGAACATCAATCAAGATTTTATCGGTTTTTTGCGAGGGATGGTGCAAATGAGTTCTAAAGTAGCCTTTGCTTTTGCCGGATTGCACACCTTGGATGAAATGACCGAGGATTATTTCAATCCTTTTTTTGCTAGCATTATCCCCATCCGAGTAGGTTTCCTGAGTCAAGGTGCAACTCGCCAAGTTTTAGCCAATCCCGATGAGGATTTTCTCCTCGACTACAAACCAGAAGCACTCGATCGCATTTATGAACTAACTCATGGCCAACCCTACCTCACGCAATTGGTAGGATTTCTGTTAGTCCGCCTCTACAACGACCAAGTATTTGAAATGGGACGCCCCCGCGATCCAATGTTTACACTAGAAGACGTAGCAACTGTCATCAATGACCCGGAATTCTTCAGCAGAGGTCGCTACTATTTTACAGGAGTTTGGGGTCAAGCAACGCAAGGCCCATCCGGACAACAGGAGATTTTAAGAGCATTAGCACCTCACTTACAAGGAATGAACCTCGACACGCTGAGTCAAGAAACAGGGATGGATGAGACAAGTTTACAGGAAGCACTAAAAACTCTCGAACGCCACGATGTGGTTCGAGAAGTTGATGGTTGCTACTGTATTACTGTCGAACTATTCCGCCGCTGGGTTCAGATGTCATTGGGAGGGAAGGGATAGTTAGTTATCCCTTTGAGTATTCGGCGGTTGAAAGCAATCCTACACACACTCTCGTCCCAGCAGATGGGGACTAAGAGACAAGCGATAAAATTAATATTACTATTCTGCCAAATATTTACATTATTGGCGGCCCTAATGGTTCAGGCAAAACTACAGTTTTCCAGAGATTGTTACCTAATTTTTTAGCTCGACATAATTTCTCTCATATTGCTTTTCAGATAAATCGACCCTGGTTTTTTCAAATAAGCCCGTGAAGCGCAGCTATCCCCTAGGGCATCGCCCAGCCTCAGAGCGAAGTCATCAAATAACCAATAACAAATAAAAGAACTATTGTCAACAGTGTTTTTTCGGAAATATTAAAGCTTAAATAAAAATTGCTACTGAGAGTGGCGAAATATAGCACTTTGTTCAAATTTTTTGAAAATGCTAAGTTAATTAAAGATTTAATAAAAGTGACGCATAAGTCTTTACATTGTCGATCGCAATTTTGTTATTCTATTAGTAAGTTTCATTCTAGCGACTGAATTTTTGTACCCCAGTCCTACCCCTAAACAGAACGGCAGTTTCCACAATGAGAATTTTAGTCACAGGCGGTGCGGGTTTCCTCGGTTCCCACCTAATCGATCGCTTAATGGCCCAAGGACATGAGGTAGTCTGCCTGGATAATTTTTATACGGGGACTAAACGCAATATCCTCAAATGGCTGGACAACCCGTATTTTGAGCTAATCCGCCACGACATCACGGAACCGATTCGGTTAGAGGTAGATCAGATTTACCATCTGGCTTGTCCCGCTTCCCCGATACACTATCAGTACAACCCTGTCAAGACAATTAAAACCAACGTCATCGGCACGATGAATATGCTGGGGCTGGCTAAACGGGTGAAAGCAAGATTCTTTCTGGCTTCCACTTCCGAAGTGTACGGAGATCCTGACGTACATCCGCAAACAGAAGATTATCGCGGCAACGTTAATTGTATCGGAATTCGCAGTTGCTATGACGAAGGGAAGCGAGTAGCTGAAACCTTATCTTTTGATTACCACCGTCAAAATGGGGTAGACATTCGAGTTGTGCGAATCTTCAATACCTACGGCCCTCGGATGTTGGAAAATGACGGCAGAGTAGTGAGCAATTTTATTGCTCAAGCTTTGCGGAATCAACCGCTGACAGTATACGGCGACGGTTCCCAAACACGGAGTTTTTGCTACGTTTCTGATTTGGTGGAAGGATTTATTCGTTTAATGAATAGCGACCAAATCGGGCCGATGAATTTGGGGAATCCCGGTGAATACACTATTTTAGAACTGGCAGAAAAAATTCAAAATATGATTAATCCAGGGGCAGAAATTATCTTTAAACCGCTGCCGGAAGACGATCCAAAACAGCGACAACCGGATATTACTCGTGCTAAAACTTGGTTGGGGTGGGAGCCAACTGTGCCGCTGGATCAAGGTTTAGAGTTGACTGTGAAAGATTTTCGCGATCGCATTGAGGGCAACCAAAAGTAGAGACTGAGAGAAGGGGAGACTGGGAGAGTGGGGCAGGGAAAAAATCTTCCTTATTCCCAATTCCCAATTCCCAATTCCCAATTCCCGATTGCCATCTAATTTTTTTACTAACTTTGAGGACATTTGTATGCATGTTTGCGTCATCGGTACAGGATATGTTGGCTTAGTCACCGGCACTTGTTTGGCCCACATCGGCCACCACGTGATTTGCGTAGACAACAACGAAGAAAAAGTTAAATTAATGAAGTCTGGACAGTCGCCTATTTTTGAACCCGGACTGTCTGAATTAATGTCCTCTGCATCTGCGTCGGGCAATCTAGAATTTACTTCGGATTTAGCAGCAGGAGTGGCTCACGGGGACATTTTGTTTATTGCCGTGGGGACGCCTCCTTTGCCTACTGGGGAAAGCGATACTCGCTACGTGGAAGCGGTTGCTCGTGGAATAGGAGCTCACCTCGAGGGCGATTACAAAGTCATTGTCAATAAATCTACGGTGCCCATCGGTTCCGGGGACTGGGTGCGGAGGATTGTCCTCGACGGTTTGGCGGAACGTCAAAAAGCTCACACCAATGATGTGGCTACGGGTGAGGAAGTAGCCGCAAAAAAAGGTGTGGTATTTGATGTAGTTAGCAACCCGGAGTTTTTGCGGGAGGGCTGTGCTGTTTTCGATACTTTTAATCCCGATCGCATTGTTCTCGGCAGCAACTCTCGGCGGGCGATGGATATGATGCTACAGTTATACCGGCCGATTGTCGATCGCAAGTATGCAGAAAATCCGTCTTTGCCGGAGGTTCCTGTGGTGATGACTGATATCAGTTCAGCGGAGATGATTAAGTACGCAGCTAATGCTTTTTTGGCTACGAAGATTAGCTTTATTAATGAAGTTGCTAATATTTGCGATCGCGTCGGTGCAGATATTACCCAAATATCGAAAGGTATCGGTTTAGATTCGCGGATTGGTAGCAAGTTTCTGCAAGCTGGCATTGGTTGGGGCGGCTCTTGTTTCCCGAAAGATGTCTCAGCTTTAGTTCATACTGCCGAGGATTACGGTTACGAGGCGCATTTGCTGAAAGCGGCAGTGGAAGTAAACGAACGCCAGCGGTTGATTGCTATTGAAAAGTTGCAGCAAGTTTTGAAGATTCTCAAAGGAAAAACTGTCGGCCTTTTGGGTTTGACTTTCAAGCCGGATACTGACGATTTGCGGGATGCTCCAGCGCTGAATTTAATCGACAATTTGAATCGGTTGGGAGCGAAAGTTAAAGCTTACGATCCGATTGTTTCTCAAACAGGGATGCGTCACGGTTTGTCGGGAGTTTTGGTAGAAACCGATCCGGAAAGACTGGCCGACGGTTGCGATGCTTTGGTGTTGGTGACTGACTGGGAACAGTTCCGCAATTTAGATTACGAGAAAATGGCGAAGTTGATGAATCATCCGGTGATGATTGATGGTCGCAATTTCTTAGACAAGAAGGCTTTAGAAGCGGCTGGTTTCCAATATCTGGGTATTGGAAGGTAAAGGGTGAGCGTGAAGTTGCGATCGCGATTATATCTTGAGGATAGCGATCGCAACTTATCCGTTAGAGAGAATAAGTGCGATCGACAGCACCCATTCCCTATAATTATACTTAGTTACCTTGGTCTTTTGGTTGCTTTAGATAAGAGTTAGCCCAAGCATACTGACGCGGGTCTTCTTTCAGCAGATACTCTACAACTTCTTGAAGCTTGACCTCATCCTTGATATTTTTGACCATTCGTTTGAGTTCGTAATCCTCATCTCCCAGTTCAGCACCCCGTTTAATTGCCTCGTTTTCCCAAAATACATAGTCCTCGTATTTCTGTTGTCTCTTACAAATTGTTGCCATGAGAAGGTAAGGTTCATAACCGTGAGGGCAATAGTCAATAGCTTGTTTTGCACACTTTTCTGCCTCACTAAAATTTTCAACATCTCGGAAGGCTGTACCTCTAGTCGTTAACAGTGCTGATTTTAGTTCATCTCCTGGTATTTTATTGAAATTCAAATTATTTGTCAGTTCCGATGCTTTTTGGGGATTTTTTGCCTTGCGCCAATCACTGCTAGCACTGACCAAGTTCCATTTATTGCCAGTACGCTTGTACTCCTGTTCGTAGAAAGTTGCTTCAAGCGTGTGGTGAGCTATAGCAATTTTTCCATTAGGGGATAGCTGATCATTAACTATTAGTTGAGCAACCATCAAGCGATCGAGTCTTTTTCCTTCCTCTAATTGTAGCATAATCTCGTAAAGAGTTTCGGGCGGTATTTCACTCCTTAGAGCTACAAACTGATACTTAGCCTTGAGTGCTGCAAAGTGTTTTTGCTTTAAAAAAGCAAGGATATCTTTACATTCGTTAAGTTTTATCCATTCAACTTCTGACTCATTTAATTTTTCTCCTAATTTTATTTTCTCCTTGAGGGAGGTAGCATACTTTTCATGAGCAATTGTCAAAGTATCAGTCAGCCTTTGTTCTTGCAGACAGCAAATTTCTTCCTCCTCTAAATGATTATCTCCTTCCAGCTTTTGGAGAATTTTGTAAAGAGGGCTAGAAAGCGATAAATCTTCATACTGATTGGCTTTGTACTTAACTTTCAATCGAGCAAATTCCCGCTTTTCCGCTCTTTGCTGATTGATAGTAACAATTTCAAACAGTTTCTCCTGCACTAGCCAGTTAATTTCATATTCATTCAGCAATTCTTCTGAATCTACTTGTTGCAGAATAGGATATAGAATGCTATCGGAAAATTTCCCCTGATTCCTACTGACTTGATATTTAGCCTTAAGATGGGAAAAGTCAGCTTCTTTTTCAGCCTCTACTTGCCAATACATTTCAAGTGTTTCTAGCAAGTCGTTAGTTATAATCCAGTTACAATCAGCATCGCTTAAATGCTCTCCTGCTTCCAGTTTATTCAGAATTTTATACAACGGACTATCAGGAAAAGCACCTTGATATCTAGTCGCTTTGTATTTATCCTTGAGGGCTGCAAACTGTGCCATTTCTTGAGCAATCGCTAGCGTCTCAGTTAGCCCTTGCTCTTTTAGATAATTAACTTCCGACTGGATTAATTGATGTTCAGAGTCAAGTTTCCAAAGGATAGGATACAAAGGACTAGATAGCCGCAAATCGTGACGCTTTGTGACTTTGAACTTAGACTTCAGTTGATAAAATTCTGTATCGACTTTTCGGAGTTCTTCTGCTCTACGTTGGGGTTCATACTCGATAGCTTCTATTGTTTTCAAAAGCTCTTGCTCTTGTAACCAATTCCACTCGAAGTCAGTAATTTCAAATTCTAAATCAGCTTTTCGCAGAATGAGATAGAGAAGACTAGAGGGTGATAAATCTTCATAATTAGTTGCTTGATACTTGGATTTAAGGGCTGCAAAATGTTGCACCCGGACTTGCAAATCGTCGTTGCTCATGGTCAAAGTTGATTTATACTTCTAGCTGCTACACATGCATCTCCGAGCATTCCGCGATCGCCCGGAGTCAAAATCCCAACTTTTTAACTGAAGATTAATCCAAATACTTATTATTTTAACTTAATCGCTTTCAATCACTACAGCTACCGCTGTCAATCACTCAAATTTTACAAAAAATAACATCTAACCCCCTCCCTCATTCCATCAAATCATTCGCCGCCAATTCACCCGGATAAAAGCGATCACTCAAAATCTCTTTTTTTAACCACTGATTATGAATAAATCTTGTTTATTGTCGATCGCCAACGTCTACAATGAGACAAATCAGTCGATCGCACTCCTGAGCGTAAGGTGCTCCGTGCTCACCTTACGCTTGAAAACTGTTTAAAAATTTTCCATCAATGCTTTTTCTTGGGCGTAAACATCTCGTAGCTGTTGCAGTGCTGAGGCAGAAATTACCGATTTAACTGTCGCTACTAATTTGCCCCACTCAAGCAAGCTGTCAACTGAAACAGCGGCTTTGAAGTTGTACGTATAGAATTTAGTCCAAAATTCTGGTGCTTGTGTCCGTTTCCAGCGTTTGTACCATGCGACAAAATCTTGAGTACAGGGCGCTTTTACTTCTAGGATTGGCGGAAAATCGGCGTAGCTGACAAATCGACTGAGGCCTTTGGCATGAACGTACACCACGTTGTGGCAGCATTCGATCCGGTATATCTGTTCGGGTGATATGTTGAACAGGAGTGCCACTGTTTCTTCGGTGACAAATCTCGATCGCGGATTGACGATCGACGATTTGTGAATAATTTTTGATGCGCCGATCGCTGACGATCTTAGCTGATTTTCTGATATCATTGTAGTTGCATCTGGTGGTGGTAGCTAAATCTATCTCTGCTAAGTGCGATCGACAGAAATTATCTGTCGGGATTAATTTTAACTGGCGATCGTCTTTAGTTTGCAGACCGGGGGCGATCGCTTTTTGATATATTATACTAAATCCAAAATTTTGTAAAGAGTGAATATGAGCAAAGGCTTAGTCAGGTTGCGGGTTCGAGAGTTGGCTGCCGAGAAGGGATGGACGCTCAAGGAAGTTGCGGAGCGATCGGGCGTGGGCTACAGTACGATTAGCAATTATGCCCGTTCTCAGGGGATGGCAATGGTTGACTTTGCAGCAGTCCACAAGCTGGCTCGAACTTTTGATGTGATGATTGAGGATTTCGTGGTAATCCTCGAAAAATAGTGGAAAGTTTTGCCTAAATTCAATGTTTGAGCGATCGACCAAAGGCAGATGCGAACAAATTCTTTAACCTACAATACTAATTCAAAGATGCCATCACCGAGCCTCCCAAAGACTCCCCCAAACCATGCCCAAGCCAAAAAAGACCCCCGCCAAAACCTACACTGAAATCAACCTCAGCGATCCTCAATATTACTTCAACCGAGAACAAAGCTGGCTAGAATTCAACAACCGGGTGCTCCACGAAGCCCTCGACCCCCGCACGCCCCTCCTAGAAAGGCTCAAATTTCTCGCTATTTTTAGCTCCAACCTAGACGAATATTTTATGGTGCGCGTGGGCGCCCTCAAACAGCAAGTACACGCAAAAGTCAGCAAATTGACCTCCGACGGCAGCACGCCTCAACAACAGCTAGATGCCATTAACAAGCGGCTTTTGCCGATGGTTACTCAGCAGCACTCGTATTTTGAGCAAACCCTGCGCCCGAAACTAGCAGCAAGCGAAATCTACATTCTCGACTACATTGACCTCAATCAAGAACAGCGCAATTACTTGCACCGCTACTTCAAAGAACAAGTATTTCCCGTACTCACTCCCCTAGCAGTTGACCCCAGCCACCCATTCCCCTACCTTTCCAATCTCAGCCTCAATTTAGCAGTAGTAGTCAGAGACCCCGACACCCGGGAAGAATTATTTGCCCGCGTCAAAGTACCGCAGGTTTTGCCGAGGTTTTTGCCGCTGCCGGGGGATTTGCAGTGGCAGCAGAGGGGCAAATCTCCTGTTTGGACTGGCGTGCCCCTAGAACAGGTGATTGCCCACAATTTAGAAGCTTTGTTTCCGGGGATGGACGTTGAGGAATATCACCCGTTCCGCATTACTCGCAATTCCGATTTGACGGTGGAGGAAGATGAGGCAGAGGATTTGCTGCTGGCAATAGAACAGGAACTCCGCAAGCGCCGGTTTGGAGGTTCTGCGGTGCGGATGGAAATTCAAGCGATTATGCCGCCTGCGCTGCGAGATATGCTAATGGAAGAGCTGGATCTCGGTGAGCAAGATGTTTACGTCGTAGAGGGGCTGCTAGGCCTCAAGGATTTGATGTCTTTTGTGGGGTTGCCGGTGCCGGAACTGAAAGACCCGCCTTGGACTCCGGTTGTGCCGCCGCGCTTGCGGAACTCTGAATCGGCAAGGATTTTAGACAAATCGAGGTTGGATGCTGAAGATGGTGAGGATATTTTCACGACCATCCGGCAGGGGGATTTGATGTTGCACCATCCCTATCACTCGTTTGCGGCGACGGTACAGCGGTTTATTACTGAGGCGGCGAACGATCGCTCCGTGTTAGCGATTAAGATGACTTTATACCGCACTTCTGGAGATTCGCCGATCGTCAGCGCCTTAATTCAAGCAGCGGAAAACGGCAAGCAGGTAGCCGTTTTAGTAGAGCTCAAAGCTAGGTTTGACGAAGAAAATAATATTAATTGGGCTCGCAAGTTAGAACAAGCTGGAGTCCACGTAGTTTACGGTTTGGTGGGACTCAAAACCCACACCAAGATTGTGATGGTAGTGCGTCGCGAGGACGGGTACATCCGCCGCTACGTCCACATCGGCACCGGTAATTACAATCCCAAAACAGCCGGACTGTATACCGATGTGGGTTTGTTGAGTTGTCGCGAAGATTTGGGATCTGATTTGGCGGATTTGTTTAATTATTTGACTGGTTATTCGCGGCAGGTATCTTATCGCAAATTATTGGTGGCACCTGTCAATATGCGCGATCGATTTTTAGCTTTAATCCGCCGCGAAGCCGAATTCTGCCGCTTGCAGGCTGAAGGCGGTATCGGTAGCTGCGGCCGCATTGTCGCTAAAATGAACGCTTTAGTTGACCCTCAAATCATTGTTGCTTTGTACGAAGCTTCGCAAGCGGGAGTTAAAATTGATTTGATTATCCGGGGGATTTGCTGTTTGCGTCCCGGCGTTGAGGGTGTTAGCGAAAATATCCGAGTTATCAGTATTATCGGTCGTTTTTTAGAGCATTCTCGGATGTTTTATTTTTTCAACGGTGGCAACGAAGAGGTGTATATTGGTTCTGCTGACTGGATGCAGCGCAATCTCACCAGACGGGTTGAGGCCATAGTTCAGGTGGAAGACCCGACAATTGCCATGGAATTGCAAGAAATTTTGGGAGTAATGCTGGCTGACAACCGCCAAGCTTGGGATTTGCAGTCTGGGGGACACTACTCTCAGCGGCGGCCGCCTGCTAACTGCCCGGAGGTGAGTTCTCAGCAAATTTTGATGGATATGGTGATGAATTAGTCAGTCAGTTGTCAGTGGCCATTAGTCAGTAGTCAAATTTGCAGTTAGCAGTGGTCGGTTCTGGTTAGCTATTAAGCTGTACTGCATTTAATTTTCACTTTTAGGGCGGGCTCTCCGGCCCACCCCACAAGATTTTTAGTAAACACAACTATAGCAATCCTTGCAGGATTTGTGGGATGGGTTTCTAGCCCGTCCCTCCCAGTTGTGGGATGGGCTTCTAGCCCGTCCCGACTAGAAACCCAAATCACGTTTATAACTGACGAAAGGATTGCTATTTGCAAATTAAATGCGCGGCAGGTTAGCGCACTACTGACTAATGACTAATGACAACGGACTACTGACTACTTAACTGTTAAAAGTGCGCTTGAATTCTTCTAAGAGATCATCAATTTCTTCGATCGCCTGACTCACATCTATTCTCAGGGCTCCCAAGTCCGATCGATCTAAAAGCCGCACGAGGGATTCCCGCTTGCTCTCGATCTGTGCTACGCGATCTTTGAGTGTTTGTGCATCCATGGTTTTTTGCCTTTGCTACTATTAACAAAAATATTTGACATTCCCCCCTGCGAACAGACGGGGATTCTTAATCCACCGACATACCTTTTTGGGCAAATCCTTCACTGTTTTTATATGGGAAGTGATGAACCTGCTCAGGGTTTTTGGGTCTGTGTTATAGTTTGATTGTACATCAAAACGTCCCCCAAACTTCAGCCAAATTTTAGCGCAAAAAAGGCGGACGTTTGGTATCTGCGGGTTTATTTTTCATCATTCCAGCTAAAAATCGCTTCAGTGCCTTCTCCCGGTTTTTCATAAAAGCAGCCCAAAATCCCGGTTGATATTCATCCATCGTCTTGGCTAGGGCCCAGACATCGATCGCTAAGATATTATAAAGCCTTTCATCTTCGCGTTTGAGCGAGTTAATCTGCTCCAAAACCGCCTTGTTTGCTCCAGCAGTTTGTTTGTCTTCGTCTTTAATCATGTCCGAAAAATGGTTGAAAGGGCAAGAGTGTCTGCGATCGCCACTCTGTATACTTTGATGATACTGCCGATCTCGATTGCCTTCTGGAACCAACGCCGCGCAATTAACACGGATATTTACCGATGGCGTGCCCGGGCGAGTCCGGCAGGATAAGCTTCTGAACCTAGAGACAAGACTGTGGATGCACACCGCTCCCGCGCTCATAGATGCTAGCAGTTTTTGCAGGTCTTTTGGCAAAAAAACTAAATTTATTCAAGACTTTTTGACAGATAATAATTAAAGTATATTGTTGATTCCAGCTAACTACCTCACTAATATGTTACGCAAAATTTCTTTAGCAAACCTAGCCTTAGTTGTGGGCGGTATTATAGCAGCAGTCGGGTTCGGAGCCTACTTCACAGACAGACCTACCCTGAACCTAGCCGGTTTTTTTTATGGAATTCCGCTGTTGCTGGGAGGTTTGGCCCTGAAAGCGGCTGAACTCGAACCAGTGGAGTTCACGGAACCGACTTCTCCCGAAGTTCTTCTCCTGCGAGAAAGTCAAGCCACCGATACTCAAAACCAAGTCCGCAAAGATATCACCCGATTTCGCTACGGCCAACCAGCGCACTTAGATGATGCTTTGGAGCGCCTGGGCCTGGCCCCGACAGACGAGGAACGACCACTCCTGCAAGGGTTGCGGGAAGTTAATGTTGACGGTGCTTATGGATTAATTCTAGAGTTTTATTCGCCGCTAATGCCGAGCGACCTGTGGGAAGAAAAGCAAGACAAAATAGCTACTTTTTTTGGACCAGGTTTGCGCGCACAAGTGAGTCAAAAGGCTGGTGACAAAATTGAATTGGCTCTAATTAAAAATACTCAAGCTTAAAGTAGTCTTAAGTTTTGAGTGCGTGAATTTTGAATTCATCAATTAAACATTAATCCTGTATCAGCTTAGATACTGATTTTAGCGGCAGCTTGAAACCTGTCGCTATCAACACAAACTCAATCCGCAACTGGGCGATCGCGCAAATTAGATTTTCCTTAATTACAATAATAGTTGAGAACCGATCGGCAATCTTAAATCAGGAGAAGCAAAAATGGTTTCGTCCGAGAGTAGGATAGGTATTATGGGCGCCAGATCATCAGGGTTTGTCAGTTGCAGTTAAACAAGCGTCGAAGTCGATGATACCAGTCTCAGTTGCAAATAATCCTGGCTCAGTCTTGAGTAGGATAAATGAGCAGGTTAAATCCGCCAAACTAAATTATTGACAACAATCTATAGGGAAAACAGGGATACGCCTATGTCAGAGAACAGAGTTTCCATCACCGCCAAAGTACCTTTAACTGCTCAACAGCAGTGGGAAACTTTCATGGCCGATCACTGCGGACGTTGGCAAGGGGTATTGGTTAGATATGATGCCGCAGGGCAGGTTCTCGATATTCTTGATTCTGTACGGAGTTTCATTCCTTCTGACGATCGGCAAACTGTCACCCATTCCCTCGACTTCAGGAGTCGGATGACAGAAACAGTAACGCAGAAACAATGGGTTTTGACCTTGGGTACTCCGCTGATTATCCATCCGGTCGATCCAGAGGCTTATCTGCTTTTTAATCCCCATTCTTCTGACACAATGGTTGGGCACGATCGAACAGGTTCAAGATTCTATTTTGAGCCTTACCTCTTGGCATCAGGAAAAAGAACAAGTGTGGTGGTGATGTACTACAAAGACGCCGCCAATATCTCTCAGCCTCACCTGTTTTCATTGTTTAGAGAGAGCAAGGAAGAGGTAGCGGAACCTTGGTGGTCCCAACAAACTCACTGCAGGATCGATCGAGTCAACGGCCTCAAGCTTCCTGCTCAAACCACAGGCGCGACCTATGTTTCATTGGATGAGATGGCTCAACTGCCAGTTCCTCCTCAACCGAGTGAAATACAAGGCGATTTTATACAAATCCAATTTCCAGATGCCATAGAGGTTGTTCTTTCGAGCGATCGATTCAAGACTCCATATTATGCCTCCATGCGTTGGACCCCAGATACCACTGATACACAGCGAAGCTGTACTTTAATCTACGAACAACCGGATCAAAAGGCTGATGTATTCGCCATTTAACAGCCTCAAATTTCCACTTCTGGATGAATGAGCTGGTATCCTTCTGCTTTGAGCTTCTGATTCGATATGCGCCGACTATTCGATCGCTCGGTTGTATCTGACCCATCCCATTCTACTTCAGGTAATTCGTAGCGATCGCAGAGTTGTTTAAACAATTCACGAGCAGTAATTGGAACATCATTCACTAGGTTATAAACTCCTTGTAATTGACGAGCGAGCGCCAACTCACTTGCTGATACAATGTCGTCCAGATGAATCCAGTTCGTGAAATGATTGCCTGTGCCTGGGCGAGTTGTGCCTGCAAGCTTACTTAACCGTTTCTTGAACTCGCGATCGGGTCCATAAATGGCTGCTAGGCGAAAGATACATACTTTCAAATCTTGGCTGGATGCTGACAGCAAAACTTGCTCTGTCTCATGTAAAATCTCTCCATGTCTGTTAGCTGGTGCCACAGGTGAAAGTTCACTCACCCAGGCTCCATTACTATTGCCATACACCGCCGAACTACTGGTATATATGAGGTGTTTTATGTTGGGAAAATGCTTCAAGGCAAGAACAAGGTTGTTGGCCGTATGCAGGTATGTCTCCTCGTACATATCGGAATCTACTTGGTGGTTTGCTGTAGGAGCGAGACTCAGGAAGACCACATCTTGATTTTGCAGGATCGTGTGTAATGTCTCTTCATCGCAGCGCTTCAGGACGATCGCCTCGTTGGCCACTTTCTGTAACTCCCCCATCCGGTCTTGCGTTGTCGTCGTTGCAGTAATTACGTGACCCAGGTTCCGCCAATGCTGGGCAACGGCACTTCCAACATAGCCACAACCAATAATTATAGCGTTCATCCGTTTTTTCAACTTCTGATATAGAAGGCTCTAGATTGCATCCAAGATACCAATATATCAAAGTTACAAAACTTTACGCACTGTTTTATTGGATTTGCATTCTGGGCATTTCCTGCTACTTTTTCTCCATATCATCCCTCTATAGCAATTCCATTTGAGATGTAAATATGGATTTCTCTGGTAAAATAGGAAAGTTTGATAATAAATGAAAGGG